>JAFAKB010000007.1 GCA_019235885.1 Candidatus Eremiobacterota bacterium
CCAGCGCGAGGGCCGCGAAGGGCAGCACCGACTCCGGGACCACGGACGTCGGCGGGATGAGGCGCGTGTCGCCGATCCCCGCGGTCCCGTCATAGAGCATCGACGGCTTGCCGCCGGTGCTGTGGGTCAGGGTCACCGCGAGGCACAGCGAACCCCCCGCCGGAACCGACAGCGCGGCCTGGCTTGCGCTGGTGGTGACCGTCAATGGGCTGCCGGGGTTGGCGGTCGAGTTGCCGTACTGGGCGGCAAACGTCGTGCCGGCATTGGGGACCGACGCGCTGAACCCGGCGCAGCTCGCGCCGGCCGACACGCCGACGGTCAGCGACACTGTGTCGACGGTGTTTCCGTTGCCGCCAGTCCAGTTGAAGACGAACGTCCAGGCGCCGGCCGCGACGGTCTGCGCCGGAATGCCCGAGAACGCGAAGACCGTGGTGACGCCGCCCGATTGCGACTGGACCTGGCAGGGCGTGGACCGCGTGCCGGCGACCTGGTCGATGGTGCTGGCGCCTGAGCAGTTCGGGGCGGTCCCGGCCCTGTGCAGGAACAGCGGGTTGCCGGCAGCCTCGCTCACCGGCGCGCGGGTCGCGGCCCAGGCGAGGCCGAGGATCGCCAGGACGAGCGCGAAGGCGACGATCCAGCCGATCCTGGGCGTCCTGGTGCTGACCGGCGGGCGCGCCATGCTCATGTGGGGCTGCACGGCCGGATTCGCGCCCCGCCCATCGCGGGTTCCCAGCAGCCAGCGCCGCAGCATGCGAAGCCGGCGGAGGTGGTGGACCTCGTCCGTGATGCGCCCGGTCTTCGGCGTGCGAAACCAGGGACCCTCGTCCCTGCTGATCAGGCCCTTCAGCGCCGCCCAGCCCTGGAACGGGACCAGGGCGAACGAAAGCACCAGCGCGCCGAGCACGCCCGAGAGGTCGCGGCGCGGCGCCTCCTCGAGAATCAGCCCGCCGAGATTCATCAGCGGCAGCGCGAAGATGTTGGAGAAGAGCAGCGACCAGCCCAGCACCGCGGTCCAGCCGGGAACGTGCGTCGAGAAGACGACCTCGGACAGGAACCAGCTGACCGAGCCCAGGACGAAAAGGGCCGCCTGCAGGTAGTAAGTCGCGTCGTAGGCGAACTCGAGCTTCTCGAGCGGGCTGACGAAGGGCGACAGCATGATCGGCCAGAACCACTTCCGGACGTTGTGGGTGTGGCCCTCGGCCCAGCGCATGCGCTGCCGGGCCAGCCGGGAGAAGGTCGCCACGCACTCGGCCGGCGTCTCCGCCCATGGGGTGTACGCCACCTTGTACCCGCGCGCGTAGAGCTTCAGCGTGAGCTCCCAGTCCTCGGTGAGGCTGGTGCCCCACCCGACCTCGCGCAGGATGTCCGCGCGGATCATGTACGCGGTGCCGGCGACCATCTTCAGGGAGCCGATGGCGTCCTGGAATGGGCGCTCGATCATGTAGCTGCCGGCGTACTCGGCGCGGACCGCTTCGGTCAGCCAGCTCTCGGACTTGTTCAGGACATGCCACTGGTAGCTCTGGACCGCCGCCACGTCGTCGCGGCGCCGCGGCCCGCTTCCGTTGCCCTCATAGAAATAAGGAAGGAAGCGATCGATCGAGTCCGGAAACGGCATCGAGTCGGCGTCGAACACGACGACGTACTCGGCGCGAGGATCCATCGCCCTCAGGGCGGCGTCGAGCGCCCCGCCCTTGAAGCCCTGGCGCGACGCGCGGTGGATGATCTTGAACCGCGGGGTGCCCTGCCAGCGCTGGAGGATCTCGACCGATTCGTCGTTCGAGTCGTCGACGACGATGACCTCGTACTCCGGATACTCGAGGTGCGCCAACGAAGCCATGAGCCGTTCGATGACGCGCTTCTCGTTGAAGGCGGCAACGTGGACCGACACGAACGGGTGGTAGCCGAGGTCGACGTGATACCCGTTGCCGTTCCCGTTTCCGTTGCGGCCGCGCGTGATCCCGCTGAGGCCTGAGGCGTGCTGCCTGCCGTTGCCGTTGCCGCCACCGCTGCGCCTGCCACCGGACACCAGCGCGGAGAGCAGCACCATGAAGGTGCTGAGGTAGTACTTGACCGCGTACGCGAAGAAGACGGCGCCCAGCAGGAGGCCCGCGAACGCGAGGCCGTAGGCGACCGCGTCGCGCGTCGAATGTAGGTGCGCCTGGGTGAAGAGGTCGACGAACCCGCGGACGATCGCGACGACCGGAAGCACGGCCATCGCCATGCCGAGCACGAGCACCGCGTCGAGGACGGTCGACCACAAAAGGTCGGCGCCGTGAGACCCGCGGCGCAAGGTCCAGACGACGCCGGCGACCAGCGCCACGCCCACGAGCGCCGCCACCAGGCCGAGCGGCTGTCTCAGGATTGCGGCCGCAAAGGTGCCGACGGCCGCGAGGACTCCGCCTCCGGCGAGGCACAAAGCGAAGACCGGTCGACGCATCAGGACCTGGTTCCCTCTCCCTTGAGCTGCTCAGCGGGGGCGGCGGGATCGAGCGAGCGCTCGATCAGAGCCCGGTGGGTGTCCGGGCCGTCGGCTGCCTCCCTTGAACGCGGCGTAGTGTGCAATGTGGGCGCTGAGCCAACGCATCATTAGCACCTTGGGCTCGGCCCTGCCAATAGGCACCCTTGGAACTTCGAGAGTGGCATCGGTGCTTTGTCGTCGAAAATGCGCAGAAAAACCTGTGTAAGCGCGGCAGTGCCAACCTAGACTCAACCGTGCGAGGCAATCAGCTCGTCGCTGACGGTTTCCTCGAACTTAATCAGAACCTCACCCCCCGCAGCCAAGCTCGGTGCCGGTGTCGAGAAATCGCCCGGCCCGAGTTTTTTTATGCGCAGAATCACGCATAACGTGTTAAGCACCGGCTAAAGTGTCGGGTTAGCGAATCTTGCCTTCACCCCTCCCTTGAGCCCTCCTCCCTCACCGGGGGAGGGCCGGAGGGACTCGCAGCACTTCACCGAGCTGCGCCTCCGGCTCAGGCTTGCCGATGAGAAACCCCTGCGCCGCGTCGCAGCCGGCCTCCACGAGCATCGCCTCCGCATCCGCCGCCTCCACACCCTCCGCGATCACCCTCATCCCGAGGTTGTGGCCGAGGCCGATGGCCGAGCGCACGATCGCCGAGGCGTCCGGGTCTGAGGGAAGCGTCTTCACGAAGGACCTGTCGACCTTGATCTCCTGCACCGGCAGCCGCTTCAGGTAGACGAGCGATGAATAGCCGGTGCCGAAGTCGTCGAGCGACAGCCGGACGCCGATGTCGTGCAGGCGGTGCATCGCCTTCGCCGCCGCCGACGACATCGCGACGCTCTCACTGATCTCCAGGGTGAGCCGGGATGGCTCCGCCTTCGTGGCGGCGAGCGCGCGGGCCACGTCGTCGACGATCGAATGGTCCTCGAGCGTCCGCGGCGAAACGTTCACGGCGACCGAGATGTCGATGCCCGCCGCGAGCCAGCGGCAGAGCTGAGCGAGCGCGGTGTCGAGGACCCAGCCCGTGAGCGGCCCGATCATGCTCGTCTCCTCCGCGATGGAGATGAACCGGTCCGGCGGCAGCAAACCCTCGCGCGGATGGTTCCAGCGCACGAGCGCCTCGACCGCGTAGGGCTTGCGACCCGGCAGCAGCACGATGGGCTGGTAGTGCAGCACGAGCTCGGCCTGCGTCATCGATCTCCGCAGCTCGCCGCCGAGGCCGGAGTGCCGCAGGCTCTGGCCCTCCTGCTCCGGCGAGTAGACCATGAACCCGCCGCCGGCGCGCTTCGCGACGTACATCGCGACGTCGGCGCGGCGCAGGAGCGTCGAGGGATCGTCCCCGTGCAGCGGGTACATCGCGATGCCGATGGAGGCACCGGTCTCGACCATCTTGTCGCCGATGGAGAACGGCCCCTCGAGCGAGGCCAGGATCTTTCGCGCCGTCGCGACGATGTTGTCCGGGTGCTTCGCGTCGGTCGAGACGACGGCGAACTCGTCCCCGCCGAGCCGGCTGATGGTGTCCGTCGCGCGGAGCACGCCCTTGAGCCGCGTCGCGACCTCCTGCAGCAGGGTGTCGCCGCGGTCGTGGCCCAGCGCGTCGTTGATGTCCTTGAAGCGGTCCAGGTCGAGGAACATCACCGCGACGCGCGTCCCCGCTTCGCCGGCCAGCGCCAGCTCGTCGCGCAGGCGCTCGGTGAACCAGGCGCGGTTCGGCAAGGCCGTGAGCTGGTCGTTGTACGCCAAGTGCTTGAGCCGCGCGCGCGAGCGCCCGCGCTCGATCGCGGAGCCGACCAGCGCGCCCATCAGCTGCACCAAGTCGCGGTCGCTTTCTTTGAACGCTTCCGGGCGCGGCGCCGGTGCGGCGAACGAGAGCGTCCCGTAGAGCGAGCCGGCGACTTCGATCGCGGTGCCGACGTACGCGAGCGGCGCCGACTCGCCGAACTCCGGCTCGGCCAGATACGGCAAGCCGTTCAGATCTTCGATCGCGAGCGCGCCGTCGGTGGCGAGCGCGAGGCGCGCCAGCCGGCGCGGGATCGGCTCGCCGACCGTCGCGACGCTGCGGTCCGCTTCGGCGTCGTAGAGCGAGCCGGCGCTCATCCCGAGCAGCCGGCATCCGGCGTCGATTGTCGAGGCGATGAGGTTCTCCGCGGTCGCGTTCGCCGACGCGGCGACGAGGTACAGCTCGCGCAAGCGGCTGCTTTGCGCCAGCACCTCGCCCTCGGCGCGGTGGATCGCGGTCATGTCGCGCGCCAGCAGGTGCACGCCGGCGATCGCGCCGCGGAAGACGATCGGGATCAGCGTCGCGAGCACGGGGAACGTCGTTCCGTCGCCGCGCTGCGCCGTCGCTTCGAACGTGATCGCGTTGCCGTGCGCGGCTTGGCGGAACGCTTCGAGCGCCGCGCGGACGTCGGCGGGGACCAGCAGCTCGGTCGCGTGCCGGCCGACGAGCTCTTCGGCCGCGTAGCCGTGGTTGCGCGCCGCGGCCGCGTTGGCGCGCGTGATCTCACCGCTGAGAGAGAGGGCGAGCATCGCGTCCGGGCTGTAGTCGAACAGCGAGCGAAAGCGTTCCTCGCTCGCCTCGAGCGACGCCGTCGCTTCGACGAACGCGCTCATGTCTTTCAACGTCGCGACCGCGCCGGCGACGCGGAAGCCGACGCGCATCGGCGCGATCGACGCGGTGACCGGGAACGTCGTGCCGTCGAAGCGGCGCATCCGCAGCGAGTCGGCGACGGTCTCGCCGAGCACGACCCGGCCGAACGAGGAGCGCCCGATCCACGCGCTCTCCTCGGCGACCATCTCGTAATACGCGCGCCCGACCAGCGAGGACGACGGTGCGCCGAACATCCGCTGCGCCGCGGCGTTCGCGTGCGTGATCGTTCCGGACGGATCGAGCAGCAGCATCCCGTCGGCGGCGCAGGTGAAGACCGAGCGGAAGCGCTGCTCGTTCTCGGCCGCGGCGGCGCGGATGCGCACCTGATCGGTCACGTCGTCGACCTGCGAGACGATCTGGTGCGAGCCGTCGATCGGAAGCACCGAGTTGAACCAGCGGCAGTGGATGACGCGCCCGTCTTTGGTGAGGTTGCGGTTCTCCGAGACGTTCGTCGTCACCGCGCCCTCTCGCAGCGCGCGCTTGATCTCGTCGACCGCCGGCACGTCGGCGGCGTAGATCAGACCGAGCTCTTCGGCCGTTCGCCCGCGCACCTCGTCGAAGGTCCAGCCGAAGATCGCGCTCGCGCGCGCGGACCATTCGACGATGCGCAGCTCGTGATCGCAGCGCACGAACCCCAGCCGGGTGTTGTCGGTGTACGCCTGCAGCATGCGGTTCGCGAACGCGAGCTCGCGGTGCGCCCAGCCGGTGTCGGTCGGCCAGTCGCCGTCGCGCTCGCGGTGCAGCGTCAACGCCACCGCTTCGTCGCCGCTCAGGCGATGCGTCATCACGGTGAAGGGCTCGTCGCCGCCGAACGGCCGCAGATCGTTGGCGAAGACGTTCCGCTCGTCGAACGCGCGCGCGACGAGCTGCTCGAGGACGTCGGCGGCTTTCGGCGAGACCGCGCGCAGCCGCCGGCCCGCTAGCGCGGCCGGGGTGCTGTCGAAAAGTGCCGCCGCCGGCGCGTTTACCGCGACGAGCTGCAGGCTGCGGTCGAACGCGAGGAGCGCGTCGTGCCACCCGTCAGCGAAGCGTTGCCAGAGGTCCACCGTGACCGGTGGTTCGACCGACCGCGGACAGTTCCGAGGAGAGCGAGCGAGCGATTTGGCTCGAACTGCCTAGCCGCTGAGGTACGGTTTCAAGCCGGCGACCCCGCCTTCGCGCCCGAACCCCGACTCGCGGTACCCGCCGAAGGGTGAGCTCGGATCGAACTGGTTGAAGGTCGAGCACCACACGACGCCGGCCTGCAGGCGCTGCGCGACGTACATCGACTTTGCGCCTTTGTCGGTCCAGACGCCGGCCGAGAGCCCGTAGGGCGTGTTGTTCGCCTTCTCGATAGCCTCGTCGGCGGTGCGGAACGTCATGATCGAGAGCACCGGGCCGAAGATCTCCTCGCGCGCGATGCGGTGCGACTGCGCCACGCCGGTGAAGAACGAGGCGCGGTGCCAGTAGCCGCGTTCCGGCACCTCGCACGACTGCTGGTGAAAGACCGCGCCTTCGGCGATCCCGCTCTGCACCAGCTCGCAGATCTTCGCGTGCTGCGCGGCGGAGTTGATCGCGCCGATGTCGGTGTTCTTGTCGAGCGGATCACCGAGCTTGAGCGTCTCGATCCGCGCTTTGAGCTTGTCGACGACCTCGTCGTGCACGGACTCTTGCACCAGCAGCCGCGAGCCGGCGCAGCAGACGTGGCCTTGATTGAAGTAGATTCCGCTGACCACGCCTTCGATCGCCTGGTCGAGCGGCGCGTCGGCGAAGACGACGTTCGCCGCCTTTCCGCCCAGCTCGAGCGTGACGCGCTTGCGCGTACCGGCGATGGTCCGCTGAATGATCTTGCCGACCTCGGTCGAGCCGGTGAACGCGATCTTGTCGACGTCGGGGTGCGCGACCAGCGCGGCGCCGGTGCGGCCGTCGCCGGTGACGACGTTCACGACGCCGGGCGGCAGATCGGCCTCTTCGCAGATTGCCGCGAGGAGCAGCGCGGTCAGCGGCGTCGTCTCGGCCGGCTTGAGCACGATCGTGTTGCCGCAGGCGAGCGCCGGCGCGATCTTCCACGCCGCCATGAGCAGCGGAAAGTTCCACGGGATGATCGAGCCGACCACGCCAACCGGCGCCGGATCGGTGACGCCGTGCAGCGCGTAGCGCAGCTTGTCGGCCCAGCCCGCGTAGTAGAAGAAGTGCGCCGCCGCCTGCACGACGTCGAAGTCGCGCGACTCCTTGATCGGCTTCCCGCCGTCTTTCGTCTCGAGGACCGCCAGCTCGCGCGAGCGCTCGGTGATCGCGCGCGCGATCCGGTAGATGTACTTCGCGCGGTCCGCGGGCCGCATCGGGCGCCAGTGCTTCTCGTACGCCTTGCGCGCCGCCGCGACGGCGCGGTCGACGTCCTCGGCAGTGCCGGCGGCGACGTGGGTGAGTTCTTCCTCGGTCGCCGGGTTGATCGTCGCGAAGGTCTCGCCACGGGGCGACGCCAGCCACTTTCCGCCGATGAAGTGGTCGTACTTCGGCGCGATCCGGACCGGCGTGGTCTCGATGGACGGAGCGTACGCGAGAGCCATCCGCAAGGGTTTCGCTTCGGCTGCCGCGCTCCCCGGCCATCGACGCACGCCGAGGCTGGGGCGCATCCGTCCCAGCCTTCGAGGTGACGCCGGAGTCCTCCGAATCCCCGCTCCGTGCGGACCACCGAATGGGCCCGATCGGTGGTCCCGTCCCCGTCTTCGGATCAAACCAAAACAGGGGGAGCGAGGGACCCTCGGGTCAGGTTTGAGCCTGCTCAGGGTCTGCGGGCCGCGACCAGCGTGCCGGCAGCGTAGCACCTTCGCCGGCCGGCGGCAAGCGGTCTCGGCGGAGCTCGCGCAACCTTCGTTCGACGTAGCTGCGGGCGGCGGCGAACTCTGGCTCGCATGCCGCCGCCGCGTCGCCGTCGCGCCATGTGAGGAGTACGCGGGTCTCCGTATCGTGCGGCCAACTCGCCGGCGCCGGGTCGGCCCCGCTTCGCACGGCGGTGAGGACGTCGCACAGCAGCGCCTCGCAAAGCAGCACCCGCCACAGCACCGGAGAGCGCTCCGGTGAGAAGCGAGCAAACACCTCGCGCGACCACTTCAGCGCATCGACCAGCTGCACGTTACCGTTCGCGAGGCGCTGCTCGAACGCGCCTCGGGACGCGATTCCCTTCGGGCCGATCATCTGCTTCGCGAAGATTTCCGCGGGAAGGTATTGCGCGGGCTCGCCGGCAGCGCGACGCCGGTACGCCGGAAACGGCGGGACGACCTTGGACAGCGCTTCATCGTCGTCGAACAGCTCGTTCAGCAGCTCGACGATCGGCCAAATGTGGGCGACCGTTTCGTCCTGCGCCATCGCACTTTCGGCCCGGTCCTCGTACAGCTCGCAGAGCCGCAACGCCACCGCTTTCGGCGCGTGGATATCGTACGCGAGCGCGAACAGGTCGCGCAGCCGAGCGGACGCGAGGGATGGGATCCCGCTGCGACTGTCGGATGCGAGCTGCCCAATCCGCTGCTTCGCGAACCGTAGCTGCTGCTCGAGCTGTCGCGAGGCATCGCGGATCTGACGTGCAGGAATGTTCTTGTAGTCTTCGGCGTACAGCGTTCCCTGAAGCTTGATCCCTTCCAGCCGGCGGCTCGAGCGGTCGGCGTACAGTTGGGTCACCAGCGCGGTGACGGAAGCGATCAGGCCACCGATCACGACCGACGCGATCGCGAGCCACCACGGTCCCGGATCGTTCGCCACGATCAGTCCTTGGCGATGTAGTCGAGCGAGCCGTAGCGTCCTGTCGCGAGCTTGCCGCGCTGCAGGAGCAGGTCGTCGAGCAGCGCGCTTGCGCCGATGCGGAACAGGTCCGGCGTCAGCCAATCGCCGCCGAGAGTTTCGTCGATCAGCACGAGGTATGCGATCGCAGTCTTCGTGTTGCGCACGCCGCCAGCGACTTTCAGGCCCCGGCGCGCGCCGGTGCGGTGGAAGAAGTCGCGCAGCGCTTCCGCCATCACCAGCGCGCTCGGGAGCGTCGCCGACGTGCCGATCTTGCCGGTTGACGTTTTGATCACGTCGGCACCCGCTTCGAGTGCGAGGTCGCTTGCGCGCCGCGTCGCGTCGTAGGATCCAAGCTCGCCCGTCTCGAGGATCGCTTTGAGGTGCACCGGGCCGCACAGCTTTTTCACCGCGGCGATCTCGTCGAAGACGTGCTGCTCGTCGCCGGCGAGGAACGCGCCGCGGTCGATCACCATGTCGATCTCGTCGGCGCCCGATTCGAGCGCCGCTTCGGTGTCGCGCAGCTTCACGTCGAGCGACGACAGCCCGCTCGGAAACGCGGTCGCGACCGAGGCGACCTTCACGTCCGTCCCGCGCAACGCATCCTTCGCGACCGCGACGAGGTTCGGGTAGACGCAGACCGCCGCGACCCACGGCGCGCCGGGCGCGGGAAACGCCGCCTTCGCGCACAGCGAGCGAACGCGCCCGGGTGAGTCGCGGCCTTCGAGCGTCGTCAGATCGATGCAGCGGATCGCCAGATCGATCGCGGCGAGCTTCGCCTCGTTCTTAATCGACCGCTTGGCGAATCCCGCGGCCCGAGCCTCGAGCATGACGGCGTCGACCGGCGGCGACGCCGGCGAAAGAACGAGCGGCATATGGGCAGGTTCGCTGGACGGCCCGCGACCAACCTTGAAGCGTGGACGACGTGTCGCCCGATCCGGCGATATCCGCCGAGCGTGACCGGCCGGGGTCTCCGGACCCACGACGAGGACTTGGGATCGACAAGGGCCTCTTCGAGGTCCCAGACGATTTTGATGATCCGTTGCCGCCTGAGATCATGCGGTACTTCACGGACGTGGATCCTCTAGAGCCGTGAGCACATATCGGCCGCCGCTCGACGGTATCCGTGTGCTGGAGCTGGGCTCGTCGGTGGCGGGGCCGGCCGCGGGGCGGCTGCTGGCCGACTTGGGTGCGGACGTGCTGAAGGTCGAGAGCGACGAGGGGGACGGGCTGCGGACCTGGGGGCCGCCGGCGCCGGACGGGACCTCGTGGTGGTTCAAGTCGCACAACCGCAACAAGCGTTTCTTGCGCTTCGACCTGCACGATGAATCAGACCGCGCGACGGTGCGCGCGATCGCGCTGCGGTGCGACGTCCTGCTCGAAAACTTTCGGCCCGGGCGGCTCGCCGAGTGGGGACTCGGCTACGAGAGCTTGCGCGCCGACAACCCGCGGATCGTCTATGCCTCGATCAGCGGCTTCGGGCAGGACGGCCCGTACCGCGACCGGGCCGGGTTCGGCAACATCGCGGAGTCGATGAGCGGACTGCGCTACATCACCGGCTTTCCCGATCGTCCGCCGGTGCGAGTCGGGATCTCGCTCGCCGACGAGCTCGCGGCGCTGTACTGCGTGGTCGGCATTCAGGCGGCGCTGCTGGCGCGCGAGCGCGACGGCGCCGGCGACTACGTCGACGTCTCGCTGCTCGAAGCCTCGATTGCGCTGACGCAAGGAATGCTTCCCGAGTACGACGCGCTGGGCATCGTGCGCGAGCGGACCGGCAACTCGCACGCCGCCGTCGCGCCCTCGAACATCTACCCGACGCGCGACGGCAAATGGATCGCGATCGGCGCGAACGCGAACTCGCTCTTCCGGCGCTTCGTCACGGCGATGGGGAAACCGGAGCTGGCCGACGACCCGCGCTACCGCGGCAACCGCGAGCGCACCGAGCGCGGCGCGGAGATCGACGCGTGGGTCGCCGACTGGACCCGCACGCTGGACGCCGCGGAAGCCGCGGCGATTCTCGCGGAGGCCGGCGTTCCCGCGGGGCCGGTCTACTCTATCGCCGACATCGTCGCCGACGAGCAGGTGCGCGCGCGCGGCGTCGTGCGCCATCTGCCGGACGATGCGGGAAACGAAGTGGCGACGACCGCGCCGGTGCTGCGCTTTCGCGCGCACCCGACCGTCTCGCACCACGCCGCGCGAGCGGTCGGCGCCGACACCGCCGCGGTGCTCGACGAGCTCGGGATCGGAGGCGCACGATAGCGATCATCGCGTTCGGTCACGTCACGAAGACGTTCGAGACGGGCTACACGGCGCTGCAGGACGTCGACCTGGCGATCGAGGCGCAGCGCTTCGTCGCGCTGGTCGGGCCCTCGGGATGCGGCAAGTCGACGACGCTCTCGCTCGTCGCCGGGCTCGATCAGCCCACCCGCGGGACGGTGAGCGTCCGCGGGAAGCTGGTCGACGGGATCACCGACGGCACCGGGTTTCTGTTTCAGCGCGACGCGCTGCTGCCGTGGAAGAGCGTGCGCGACAACGTCGCCCTCCCGTTGCAGCTGCGCGGCATAACCGGCGCGAGCGCGCGCACGCGCGTCGACGAGTGGATCGGGCGCGTCGGGCTGCGCGGCTTCGAGGCCTCGTACCCGTACCAGCTGTCCGGGGGGATGCGCAAGCGCGTCGCGCTCGCGCAGACGCTGGTCTACGACCCGGAGATCCTGCTGATGGACGAGCCGTTCTCGGCGCTCGACGTGCAGACGCGCAACTTGATGGAAGGCGAATTGCTGAGCCTCTGGCAAGGCTCGGGGAAGACCGTGATCTTCGTGACTCACGACCTCGAAGAGGCGATCGCGCTCGCCGACGAGGTGGTGGTCATGACCGCCGGGCCGGGGCGCGTGAAGGCGCGCTACGACGTGACCCTGCCGCGTCCGCGCGACATCGAACAGGTTCGGTTCGACCCGCGCTTCACCGAGCTCTACTCGAAGATGTGGAACGACCTGCGTGACGAGGTGCTGGAGAGCTATGCGCGAGCGAACGCAGCCGGTTAACCGCGCCGCCGTCGCGGCGATTCAGGCTGCGCTCGCCCTCCTCGCGCTGGTGCTCTGGGAGCTGGGCGTGCGCGCGGGCAAGATCGATCCGTTCTTTTTCTCTTCGCCCTCGCAGATCGCGGCAACGATCGGCAGCTGGTGGCAGCACGGCTACGTCGTGCGTGACGTCGCCGTGACGATGCAGGAGACCGTCTTCGGCTTGCTGGTCGGCGGCGCGATCGGGGTCGTGCTGGCGGTGATTCTCGCCTCCAGCAGCTGGCTGGGCGCGATCTTCGTCCCTTTCTTGGTCCTGCTCAACTCGATCCCGCGCGTGACGCTGGTCCCGCTGTTCATCCTGTGGTTCGGCTTCACGCTGTGGTCGAAGGTCGTCAGCGCGGTCGTGCTGGTGCTGTTCGTGGTGTTCTTCGCGACCTACGACGGGATCAAGGACGTCGATCCGACGCTGGTCGCGAACGTGCGCGTCCTGGGCGCGAAGCGGATCGGCGTGATGCGCCACGTCCTGATCCCCTCGGCACTGACCTGGATCTTCTCGTCGCTGCGCTCGGCCGTCGGCTTCGCGCTGATCGGCGCGGTCGTGGCGGAGTACTTCGGCGCGCAGGCCGGGGTCGGCTACCGCATCCAATTCTCCGAGTCGCAGCTCAACACGAGCGGCGTCTTCGGCGGACTGTTCATCCTGATGGTGCTCGTGTTCTTGATCAACCTGTTCTTCCAATGGCTCCAGCGGCGGCTGCTCGTCTGGAAGCCCGCCGACTAGGAGGTTCCGATGCCGCACATCTCACGCCGCACGCTGATCGGCGGTTTGGCCGCTGCCGGGGCCTCCACGACGTTCGGCGTGCCGACGATCGTGATCGCCGCCGCGCCGAAGGAGAAGGTGCCGGTCGCGGTCGGTTCGGAGCACGCGCTCGTCTATCTGCCGTGGGACGTCGCGAAGGCGCTCGGCTATTTCGACGCGGAAGGCCTCGACGTCGACCTGACCTACACCAAGGGCGGCAGCGAAGCGGCGACGGCGCTCGCGTCCGGGTCGGCCGAGTACAGCGGAAACGCGATCGACCACGCGATCGCCGCGGCCGAGCGCGGGAAGTCGCTGGTGATGATCGCGGACTTCATGAACCAGCCGGGGATCGCGGTGATGGTGCGCCCCGCGGACCGCGAGAAGTACAAGACGTTCGCCGACTTCAAAGGCAAGACGATCGGCGTGACGTCGATCGGCTCGGCGACGCACGTGCTGGCGACCTGGATGGGGCACCGCGCGGGCCTCGGCAAGGACGATCTGAAGATCGTCGGCGTCGGCGGCGGCGCGACGATGATCTCCGCGCTCAGCGGGAACCAGGTCGACGCGGCGTACGGCAACGACCCGTACGCCACGACGCTGATCAAGACCGGGCGCGGCGTGCAGTGGCTGGGCCTCTACACCTCCGCCGACACGCGGCGGGCGCTCGGCTTTCGCGAGTACTGCTTCACCGGCGCGCTCACGCGCGGCGAGGTGATTCAGAAGAATCCGGAGCGCACGCAGAAGATCGTGAACGCGCTGGTGCGCGCGCAGAAGTTCATGGCGACCAGGACCTCGGCCCAGATCGCGGCCGCGCTCTCCGACGAGTTTCGCGGCGGCACGCCGCAAGCCGACTGGGCAGCTTCGTACAGCCACTCCCGCCCGGCCTACACGCAATACGGCACGATCGCGCTCGACGGCGTGCGCGCCGTGATGGAGACCAACAACTACTTCCTCGGCGCGAGCTCGAAAGTCGATCCGGCGAAGCTCTACGACAACACGTTCGTCGACAAAGCCGCCCGAACGGTGAAACTCTAAGGCTTGCGCTGCTCGCGCTGCTGGTACTCCGGTCTACGCCAGTAGTCCGTGGGTACCAGCGGTTCGCCGGTTCGATGGTCGTAGACGTAGTAATTTTCAGGCCGTTTCTCACCGGGTGCGAGAAGTCGAATTCCGCACTTGTCGGCGAGTCTCCGCCCCATTTCACGCAGGCGCTCTCGTGAGTTCATCGTGTTCATTGTACCACACTTCCAGCCGCCCGGCTCAACAACACGAGAAGTGCGCTCCCGAATAGCAGCGTCACCGCGGCGATCGCCGCGCGGCGTTTCCGCGCGCACAGCCGGGCGTTGTCATCTCCCACCAGCGCGCATCTTTCGATCGCTTCCCGAGTAGTCTCGGCTGGGTCCAAAGCAAAGTCGACAACGAAGCGCAAACGGCTCCCGATGTCCCTCGGGCCGTGTACGAACGCAAACGCGCACGTCGTGGCCGAAACGAATAGCATCCCGAGGCCGGCGATCCGCTCAACAGGATGAAGCTGTCCCAGCTTGTCGGCGGTAAACAGCGCCACGCCGATGATGCCGGCGGCGATCGCGATCAGGCCGTTGTCCAAGGCATCGATGCTTTGAACGAAACCGTCGTTGTAGCGCACGGTTTCTCCATAGAGAAATCTGGTGTCTTCATCCAGCGGGTCCTCGATGCGGTCGCTGCGGTCAAGATCGGGCTGAGCGGGCGGCGACGGCACGACCTCTCGGCGTCCGAGGTCGCGCGCGAGCGCCAGAACCAACAACCCCAGTTCCGCGACGAAAAACGCGAAGGCGACCCACGAGCCGTTCATCCCGCTGCATCGTCTCAGAAGGATGTGGCCGGACGGTGTCCAGGTTCAGCAGGTTACGCGGCGCCGTCCCAGAGCGCGCTCAGGCGCGAGACGATTGCGTGGTCGTGGGGCTGCAGGCCGGTGCCTTTGCAGACGCGGCACGCAGAAGGCGCGCATTCATCGCAGGCGCCGGTCCCCGTGCAGTGGCGGCAATCGTCTTCCGGCGAGCGCCGGCGGCGGCGCTTGCGCGGCAGCGCCCACCGCTCCGCGGCGCGGCGGCGCTGCTCTTCGCGGTAGAGCTCGGTCTCTTTGAGGAGGGCGCACACGCCGAGGACGGAGATGCAAGCCAAAGCACCGACGACGAAGTCGGTGAAGCTGCGATCCTTCATTTACGTACGTTATCGGAGGGCGGGGTCGGGAATTGAGCGAGCGCCGAGCAGCGGCGCGAGCACGACGCGGTCGCGGCCTTCGCGTTTGGCCTGATAGAGCGCCTGGTCGGCCGACGTCAGCAGCTCCTTGGGCTCGACCCCGGACTCGTGCGGGCGGGTCGAGGCGACGCCGACGCTCACCGTGACGATCCCGGTCGGCGCCTCGGGGTAGGGAATCGCCAGCCCGCGCACGTTGTGCCGGACCCGCTCCCCGACCACGCGCGAGGCCTCGCCCTCGGCCAGCGGCAGCACGATCGCGAACTCCTCGCCGCCGTAGCGCGCCGCGACGTCGTCCGGCCGCAACACCGCGGCCTGGACGGCCTGCGCGACGCGGCGCAGTATCTCGTCGCCCGCTTGGTGGCCGTGCGAGTCGTTGTACTTCTTGAAGTGGTCGACGTCGATCATCAGCACGCCGATCGCGGAGTGCGAGCGGCGCGAGCGGTCCCACGCGCGCGCCAGCGCGCCGTCGAACGAGCGGCGGTTCGCGATTCCGGTCAGGCCGTCGAGCGCGATCAGCGCCGAGAGCGCGCGGTTGCGGTCGGCGAGGGCGAGCGCGAACAGCAGCGCCTCCAGCGCGATCCCGGCGTCGAACGCGCGGGTCAGGTTCAGCCGCGGCAAGAGCACGTGGTGGACGTTGAGGTCGTTGATCCCGATCCCGACCGCGCCCAGGACGAACGCGACCAGGTAGAAGCGTGCCGGCGTGAAGCCTTGCCCGCGGGCGACGTACCCGCGCGCGAAGAGGAGCGCGAGCAGCGCCGCCTGCAGCACCTCGTCGACGACGTAGCCGTAACCGTTCCAGCGCGTGAGCTTCTCGATGAAGATCAGCGCGACGTTCGCCGCCAGCACCGGGATGGTGAGCGCGTCGAAGAGCTGCCGCCCGCCGCTCGAGCCGAGGAACGAGCGGCAGAAGCCGGTCAGCGCGATGTAGTACAGCGCCAGGCATACCGCCTCGGCCACCGAGACCGCGCGCGGCCACGCGATCGCCGGGGTGCGCGACTCGACCAGCGTCAGCCCGACCAGCGAGAACATCGAGGTCGCGTACCAGCCGAACGGCGGGTCGCGCAGCACGACGTAGAGCAGCGCGTTGAACGCGCCGATCGCTACGAAAAACCCGAGGAAGAATGCCGCGTCGCTAGAGATTGCCGCGCTTCGCCTGTTCCTGCTCGATCGACACGAACAGCGCCTTGAAGTTACCTTTACCGAACGAGAGCGAACCGCGGCGCTGGATGATCTCGAAGAACAGCGTCGGCCGGTCTTGTAACGGTTTGGTGAAGATTTGGAGCATGTACCCCTTGTCGTCTTTATCGACGAGAATGCTCAAGTCGCGTAGCACCGCGACGTCTTCCTGGATCGCTCCGACCCGCTCGCCGAGCGTGTCGTAATACGCCGCCGGCGTCTCGATGAGCTCGACCCCGTTGGAGCGCAGCGCGCCGACCGTCGCGGCGATGTCGTCGGTCGCGATCGCGACGTGCTGGACGCCCGGCCCGCCGTAGAAGTCGAGGTACTCCTCAATCTGCGAGCGCTTGCGCCCCTCGGCCGGCTCGTTGATCGGCATCTTGACCTTGCCGCTCGGGGACTGCATCACTTTGGAGCGGAGCGCGGTGTACTCGGTCGAGATGTCTTTGTCGTCGAACCCGATCAGCTGCGTGAACCCCAGCGCTTTGGCGTAGTAGTCGCACCAGCGGTCCATCTCGTTCCAGCCAACGTTCCCGACGCAGTGGTCGATGCGCACCAGCCCGACGCGCGGAGAGGGCGGCATCGCCGCCTGCCACGGCCGGTAGCCCGGGAGCCAGACGCGGCGGTAGCCGCCGCGCTCGATCAGCGAGTGGACGGTGTCGCCGTAGGTGCCGATCTGCGCTCGCACGACGCGGCCCTGCTCGTCCTCGGCGGCGGCCGGGTGGGCGAGGGGGCGCGCCCCGCCGGCGAGCGCCGCATCGAACGCCTCGCGCGCGCCGGAGGTGCGCAGCGCGACGTCGCGGACGCCGTCGCCGTGGCGGGCGACGTGCTCGGCGATCTCCCCCTCGGGCCGGAGTGAGCACGTCAGCACCAGCGTCAGCTCGTTCTGGCGGACGACGTACGAGGCGCGGTCCTTGACGCCGGTCTCGGGGCCGGCGTACGCCAACGGCGCGAAGCCGAACGCGGTGCAGTAGTAGTGCGCGGCCTGCTTCGCGTTGCCGACCCACAGCTCCAGGTGATCGAACTCGAGCGACTCGAGCGCTGCCGAGCGGGCGGTCATCGTGCTCACGCCATCCGGTTACCCCGGCCGGGCCGGGTTCCCTCGTTCGGCGGCGAGCGAGCGTTTTCGCGCCGGTGGGTATGACGTTGTCCGATGCTCTTCAACCCGGTGAGGGATCGCATGCAGACACAAGACGTTCGCGAAGCCGCGCAGAGCGCGGTGGACCAGTCGAAATCGTTCTTGAGCAAACAGGTCGACGAACGGTCGACCCAACTCGGACAGCAGATCGAAACCGTCGCGCAAGACCTGCGCCGCGTGGGCGACCACTTGCGCGAGACCGAAGTCGGCGGCGGCGCGGCGCGCTACGTCGACCAAGGCGTGGAGCTGATCGAGCGGCTCGCGCGCTATCTCGAAGACTCCGACGGCGAACGGCTGATCGGCGACGCCGAGAACTACGTTCGCCGCCAGCCGTGGGCGCTCGCCGGCGCCGGGCTCGTGCTTGGTTTTGCCGCCTCGCGCTTCTTGAAGGCCTCGAGCGCGCGGCGCTATCGCGAGACGTACGGCGGACCGCAGACCTACGGAACGCAATCGGACGGAACGCCGTCTTACGGAACGCCGTCGTACGGAACGCCATCATACGAAACGCGGTCGGACGGAACCGAGTCGTATGCGACGCAGTCGTATCGCGGTACGGCGACCTCGTATCGCGAGACCGAAAACGACGGCGGGCGCTATGCGACCTGACGCCCCGAGCGAGGCCGATCGTCCGATCGGCGAGCTCCTGCGCGAGCTCGGTGACGAGATCTCGACGCTCGTGCGGGCTGAGATCGCGCTCGCCAAAGCCGAGTTCGCCGAGAAGGTGAAGCCGGCCGCCGCGTCCGCCGGGATGTTCGGCGGAACGGCGCTGCTCGGCCTCGGCGCGTTCGGCGCCGCGACCGCGTTCTTGATCGCGCTGATCGCGCTCGCGCTCCCGGTGTGGGCGGCGGCGCTCGTCGTCGCCGTCGTCTACGGCGCCGTCGCGCTCGTCCTCGCGCAAACCGGCAAGAAGAAGTTGCAAGAAGCCGCGCCGCTCGTTCCGGAGCAGACCGCGCAAACCGTGAAGGAAGACATCGAATGGGCCAAGACTCGAATGAAATCCGGCGCGAGATAGAAGAGACGCGCGCGCGGATGGGCGAGACGGTCGAAGCGCTCGGCTACAAAGCGGACGTTCCGTCTCGCGTGAAAGACGCCGTGAACGAACGCGTCGAGACCGTGAAAGGGACGATCTCCGACGCGGTCAGCGGCGTGAAGAACACGGTGAAAAGCACGATCGGTCAGACGACCGGGAGGGTAGGCGAAGTGACGAGCAGCGTGAGCGGACGAGCCGGCGATGTGGCGAGCGGCGTGGCGGATCGCCTCGGCGATGCGAAGTACGCCGCCCGGCGCGGGGTCGGGATGGCGATCGAAAACCCGCTCGGACTCGCGCTCGGCGCGCTGGCCGTCGGCTTTCTCGCCGGCTTGATCGCGCCGGTGACGGAGCTCGAGCGCGAGAAGATCGGGCCGCTTCGCGAGGAGCTGCTCGAAAAAGCTCAGACCGTCGCCGGCGACGTGGTCGAGCACGGCAAACAGGTGCTGCAAGAGACCGCACAAGCTGCGGTGCAGACCGCGCAGGCGTCGGCGCAATCGCACGGCCGCGAGATCTTCGGGGGTGAAGGCGGCGGCGAGGCCGGCGAAGGCGAAACCGGCTGAAGAGCGAGAGGGCCCGGACGCGGTTTCGTCCGGGCCCTTCACTACGGCGCCGGTGAAGCCGGCGCGCTCGTACGCGCTGCGGCGGGGGTCGCGCGCGGCGGCAGCGTCGTCCCCGGCGGAAGCGTCGGCAGCGGCCGCGCCGTCGGGATCGCCGGAAGCGGAGGGCCGGGCGAAACGTTCGGCGCGCCGGGCGTGACGACGTGCGGGGTGACGGTGATGATCAGCTCGTTGCGCTGGCGGTTCAGCTCTTCGTTGCGGAAGGCGCGGCCGAGGAGCGGCAGATCGCCGAGCAGCGGGATCTTGCTCTCGGTGCGCGTCGTCGTGTCTTGAATCAGCCCGCCGATCACCAGCGTCTGGTCTTCGCGCATCGCGACCGTGGTCTGCGTGTCGCGCGTCGCGATCTGCGGGATCCCGTTCGAGATTCCCGCCAAGCTGTTCACCGTCGGGTGCAGCGCGACGGTGATGAAGCCGTCGGCGTTGACCACCGGCGTGATGTCGAGGGTCACGCCCGTTTGAAACGTCTGCAGCTGCGTGGTCGCGACGGTCCCCGTTCCGCCGCCGGTGGTGGTGAGGATCGCGATGTTGTCGCCGGCGCGGATGGTCGCGGTGCGACCCGAGATCGTCGTGATGCGCGGGTCGGCCAGGACGCGGCCTTTGCCGTTCTGGATCAGCAGGTTCAGGTTCAGGCCGAACGAGATCGGCGTGCGGCTGAACTGCTGCAGGCGGATGAACGGCGGCGGCGTCCCGCCGTCCGGTGAGGACGGCGGGACCTCGCCGAACGTGCTGGTGATCACCGGCGCGGTGAAGCTCAGCCCCAGGTTGCGCGCGGCGGTCTCGTCGACTTCGAGAATCTCGGTGTCGAGCACGACCAGCTTCTGCTCGACGTCGAGCTGGTCGATCAAGCTCTTCGCGAGCCGGATCGAGTACGGGCTTCCCGTCAGCACGAGCTGCGTGCCGTTCGGCGGCACGGTGATCCGCAGATCCGGCGGGGTTCCTTGCAGCGCTTGGGTCACCGTCGTCGCGATGTCGGTCGCCGACGACGACGGCGCGCCGTTGAGCCCGGGCGCCGCCGCTTTGAGCGCGACGACCTCGATCCCGGCGGCGCCGCCGGCGAGCGACTCGGCGTTCCCGGGCTGCTGCACCGCGACCCCGCCGGCCACGGTGTTGGCCGAATCGAGCTGCGCGAGCGCGTCGGCGATCCGCTGGTGCTCGGCGCTCGTCGCGAGGACGGACAGCGCGTTGAGCGCGGCGTCGACGGTCACTTGCGCGTCGTGGAACGAGCGCGCGATCAGATCGCCGGCGGACCGGGCGTCGACGAAGCGCAGCCGGTAGATCTGCGTGTAGCGCACGCCGGCTTGCGGCTGATCGATCGATGCGACCAACGCCTTCGCCTTCGCGACGTCGTCCGGCGGGCCGCCGAGCACGACGGACTGCCCGGCGACGCTTGCGCGCACGGTGCGAAACTGATGTGCGACCGCGCGCGCGACGTCGCGCGGCGCGGCCTTCGTCACCCGCACCGCTTCGATGGGACCGGCGGCCGGTGCGGGCGTCGCGAGGCGGCTGTCGACCGTCGCGAGCAGCGTCTTGATCTGCGCGAGATCGGCCGGACTCGCTTCGATCAGCAGCGTCGCGTTCGGCGCGACCGCGATGCGCGCCGACGGAAACAGCGCTCGCAGTCGCGCCGCCGTCGCCGGCGCGGATGCGTTGTGAAGCTGGACCGCGTCCGTGGTCGGCTTCGTCGGGTTGCGAACGTCGATCCCTTGCAGCACGACGCGCATCGCGGCGACGTCGTCGGGCGGCGCGACGACGACCAGCGCGTTAGCGCTCCGATCGACGGTGATCCGCGCGCGCGGGTAGAGCGCGCGCAGCACGCCGGCGGCACGGCCGGCGGAGATGACTTGCACGCCGAGCACGGCCGGCGGAAAGGTTTTCGGCGGCGGCGGGCCCGCCGCGAGCGTGCTCGCCAGGAGTAGCGCGACGAGCGCGACGACGTTGATTGAACGGGCTGAACGCGATGACCGGGGCGACAACACCCTGCATTACCTCCGCCCTGCGCCGGCAGGGGACTTCCGTCACGAATTGCATACGACCTCTGCGCCGCGCGCGACGCGCTGAAACCCCCGCGTGCTGCACGGCGTTGGAACGAAAAAGCAGGCTCCGACGAGCAATCCTTTCCGGGTGAGGACGCTGACGGTGACTGATACGGGTGAACGGCTCGGCGCATCGTGCGCCGGCGAACGGGACGTCTTGGCTGCGGCGATCGCCGATCCGGCGACGCCGGACTACGCAGTCGTGCGCGCGCTGGCGGCGCTCGGCGGGGAATCGAACGAACGGCTCGCGCGATTTACCGGGATGGGCAGAGAGTTCGTTGTCGAGGTACGGCGGCGCGCCGCGTGTGACGGCGCCGCCGCCGTGCTGGCCGGCGCGCCGAGCGTCTGCGAGCGCATCTTGGAGTCGGCGACGGAACAGATCGTGGCCAGCGGCCGCCGTGACGTGGAGATGCGCGCGCTCTGCGCCGCAGCACGCGTGCCGCGCCGCACGCTCTACAATCTGTACTCCTCGAGCACCGACTTGGTTCAAACGTGCCAACGACGTGCGCAGACGATATGGCGCGCTCGCTTCGAGCAGCGCGTCGTGCGCAGTAGCACCGACGCGCGCGGACGGCTGTTCGCCGTCGTCGACGCGATCGACGCCTGGGTCGGCTCGACGCGGTTCCGCGCCGATCTGCTCCTCGTCGCGCGGCCGTCGCTCGCGAGCGAGCTGCGCGACGACGACCTGCGCGAGCACTTGGCCGAGATCGAACGCTTCGCGACCGCGCTCGCCGCCGACGCACGCGTGCGCGGGCCGCACGCGTTCGGCGCGTTCGTCGCGACCAGCGTCGCGGGCGCGAGCGCGTGGTTCGACCGCCGCGCCGCGGCGCGCACGGCGAGCGTCGCGTTCGTCGAGCGCTCGACCGGCCTCGTGCGCTGAAGCGTTCTGGCACACGTGTGCCAACTTCGGGCCCGTAGGATATTGCGATTTCTGACCAGATTGGGGCATCATAAAGTTCGCTCGACGACGTCCCGCACACGCGCGGGCTCGGCGAGGTCGGAAGTGAAGGTGTGATGTTCCGACGATCGCGCGGCGCCGCTGGGGTCGCCGCGGTATCGGCTGCGCTCGCGACGGCGATCGGACTCCCTGCGCCGGCGAATCCCGTCGTCAGCGTTCGCATCGGCAACGCATCCTCCACGTTCGACCTCGCCTACGCCGCGAGCGCCTCGAGTCTGGGCGGGTTCGTCACCTCGGAGAACGCTCCGCTGGCGACGATCCCGCACGGAACCGGTGACTCGTACGCGGTCACCTCGGCAAGCCCGCGTGCGATCGCCGGCGCGCTGATCTACCGCGTCGCCGGCGAGCCGACTCGCGAGTGCACGTTTCGTTACACGCTCTCGTACGCCGGTACGAAGTTCGTCGTCACGGTCGATGCGCGCGCGAGTTGGACCGGTCCGGTGCGCTGCACGGCGGCGGCGTCCGCGCTCGAGCGGACCAAAGGCGATTTCACGGTGACCTTCACCATGCAGTGAGCGGCGCCGTACGAGCGACCACAAACAAGGAGAAGAAGAGATGAACCGAGTCCAAGTCCTGTCGGCGCTCGCAGCGCTGGCAGTCGGCGGAGCATTGGCCGCCAGCACCGCGCCGGCCGCGGCGTACACCAACGTCGACGTCTCGTTCGCGGTGAAGAACAACGACGGATCAGCCAGCATGATTCGCACGTCGTCGCTTCCGAGCGGCGTGAGCGGGCTTCCCAACCCTGCCAAGTCCGTGCCGCCCGGCGGCACGGACCCGTCGAGCGGGTTCGCGACGTTTTCGGCGACATACCCGGGCGCCGGTCGCTCGGTGTCGGTATCCTTGACGTACGCGAACGCGCTGGACCAGTCCAGTGCCTGCACGTACATCATCAAGGTGACCGAGAACAGCACCACGTCGTTCACGCTCCACTTCGACACGAGCGATTCGACGCGGTGCCCCGTACCGGGCGACAAGTCGAACAGCAACGGCCAGTTCACGGATCAGACGTACCTCTTGAACTGGCAGACGTAGCGCCGGAACGACCGCGCGGGTGGATGCCGGCATCCGCCCGCGCGCGCCGGATGCGCCGCCCCGTTCAGTACGAATACGGCTGCACGCTGGTGCTGAAGATGAAAAATGAGTCGTACAACTCTTGTCCCATCGCGACGCCGGTTCGCGTCGTGCCGTTGACGCCGTTGAACACTTGTGAGGGGTCGTCGAAGCCCGAGTCGAACAGCCCGGGGATCGTCTTGGTGAGCCGTCCGCTTTCGTCGTACTCGTTCAGGCAGACGCGGGCGTTGAGATCGAACGTCCCGATCAGCGTGGGACACCACATCGATCGCTGCAGGACGAGGTGGTTGACCGGGTCGATCCCGATCGTCGGTGAGTCGCCGCCCAGCAGCGACGGAAAGCCGTGGAAGGTTTGCTCGACCCCGAGCAC
This sequence comes from Candidatus Eremiobacterota bacterium, assembly GCA_019235885.1. Lineage (GTDB taxonomy): Bacteria > Vulcanimicrobiota > Vulcanimicrobiia > Vulcanimicrobiales > Vulcanimicrobiaceae > Vulcanimicrobium. Next base: position 23,306 of record JAFAKB010000007.1, read on the forward strand.
GTGTTGGAAGACGCGCGTGGTCCCGCCCGACGAGAGGTCGAGCAGGGTGAGCTCCGAGGTGAAGCGGTCGTGGCCCAGGCCGGGCGGGCTGCTGTGACAGCCGGTCGCGATCGCAGCGAGATGCGCCGGCGGATCGAGCGCCAACCCGTAGCCCTGGCCCTGCAGCACGCCGGCGCCGATCGGTAGGGCGCGAATCGACGACGTCCCGGTCGCGAAGTCGACCGTCAGCAGTTGCGGAGACTGCTGGTCGCAGGTCAAGGAACCGTCCTCGACCAGCATGTACGCGCGGTCGCCGACGGGATCGTACGCGAACGTCTTCAGGCCCGCGAAGTCGAAGTTCGCGCCGAGCTGCGCGGTGACGTCGATTCCCGGGGAGAACCCGCTACCGGTCGTGACGTCGCCGCGCGTAACGGTGAACGCGCCGGTGAGCACGTCCATCGCGATGTACGCCGAGCGCGCCGGCGCCGAGTTGAGCCCCACACCGAAGACGAACGCGGTGGCGGAGAGGCTTCCCGCCGGGAAGCCGAACTGCGCGAACGGCGCCGACGGCGGTGAGGCGCGAAAATAGTCCAGCGTCATCGGATCGGGCGCGTCGACCGCGACCGCTACGTCGTTCTGCACGACGGGGTACGTGTCGTGATTCGGCGTCGTGAACGCGATCGCCGTCGGAGAGACCGCCCCTTGCTGGAGATCGAACGGTTCGAGCGGGTAGAAGCTCGAGCCGGTCGCCGGCGACCCGACGCCGCCGAATTCGACCAGGAGGCCGTCGGTGCCGTTCGGGTTGAGGTAGAGGTCGGAGAGCGGGAGCCCGAAATCCGTCGTGAGGCCGTCGTACTGAACCGTCCCCGCATCGCTCGCCTCGGCGAGGACGCCGGTGCCGTTCGTTGCCAAGACGCGCACGTTCACCGTCGTCGTGGCCGGGATTCCGGCGGCGACCGGATCGATCCTCACCGAGCCGCTGGTGCCGCTCGCGCGCACGCTGTAGATCGAGCCGCTGATCGCGCCGTCGTCGTCGAGCTCGTTCCCGTTCGGGTTGCGAAACGTGTTGAACCCGGTTCGCACCGGATACCCGAAGAAGCTCGGCCCCGGCGCGGGCGCCGCGATCTCGACGATCGCACCGGTCGCTCCCGGCACCGGCGTGACGTCGAATGCCACGCTGAACGGCGAGGTGTACGGAACCTCGATGGTACGCGAAGGCGAGCCGGCGCCCGCGCGCGACAACAGCGGCGGCGCGGGACGGGCCGTTCCGGCGTCGACGCGGGTGAACGCGAGATCCGATACGTCGGAGAGCGGCGCGTTCGGGTTGAGATTGATTCCGAGCGTATACGTTCCGGCTCCGTCGAGCGCCGACACCGGAACGTTGACCGTCCCGCGCGGCGCCGAGAGCGGCGCCGTGTAAAACGGCGAGTCGCCGACGTTGAAGAACGGCGTCGTCGCCATCCCGGGCAACGACACCTCGAGCGTCGGGTTGCCGAGGAGCGCCGCGGGATAGCCGGTGAGATCGTAGCTGACGGGAATGGTCGGCCCGCTGACGACCGGCGGCACCTTTGGAGCCAGCACCAGCCGCGAGCTCGCCGCCGGCGGTCCGAAGGTCAGTTGAAAGGTCGATTCGGCGAGCACGTGCAGTCCGGCCGACGCGCGATACGTCAGCGAGAGCGTGCGCGAGGCGCCCGGCGTGAGCGGCACGCCGGCGGCGGCGAAGAGCTGCGCCGGAAGCAGTCGGACGTATGGCGTCGTCGCGATCACCCGGGACGGCTGTCCCGCGACGGTAAGGCGGTAAGCCGCGTTCGGCGGGATCCCTTCCCAGTCGGGCGCGATGGTGATGTACGAGTTCAAATCCGCCGCGGTGTCGCTTCCCGGGTAGCTGATGCCGTTCGGGTTGCCGAGGCGCGTGTACGGCCCGTCAAGGCGAATGTACGCGGGGTCCAGCGCGGCGACGAACACCGCGTCGTTCACGTAACGCGTGTTGGCGAAGGCGATGTACGAGCCGGAGCGGCGTCCCTGCACGGCGACGCGCGCGATGGCGGGTTGGACGGGCTTGCCGGCGGCGGCGAGCAGCTGCTCGACCGCGCGGCGGACGCTGACTTGCGGGCCGATGCGCAGCGGAACGTCGGACTGCGGCGGGTTCGCGACCGGCACGCCGGTCGCGACGAGCAGATCACGCACTTGCGTCGCGCTCGCGAGCGGGTGTCCGGTGAGCCGTGCAACTTGGATCGCGACCGCGGCCGCGGCGGCGATCTCCGGCGCGGAGGCCGAGGTTCCACCGGCGTTCTCGAGCCCGACCGCGTCGTACTTTCCGCCGGTGAGAAAGAGCGCGTCGACGTTGTCGCCGGGCGCCGAGAGGTTCACCCGCGTTCCGAAGCCGCTGGAGAATCCCAGCGTGCCGTTGTAGCGCGTTTCCGGAAACGCTTTGACGTTGGCGAGGCTCGCCAGCGCGGGATCTTGCGGGTTCGCGGAGGCGATGTCGTCGAGCGTCGTCGCGCCGGCGTCGATCGCGCCGCTGTCGGGGTCTACCGACGGTCCGGTCGTGAACGAGACGTCGTCGATCGTCGTCGTGCCGGTCGTGCCGGCGTTCGTGGGCGCGCTGCCGCCCGACGGGCCGATCGCCGCGCTCGTGAACGTCCGCGTGCCGTCGTTCGCGGCGATGCAGACGACGACGTTCGAGGCGACGATCCCGGCGATGATGCTTCGGCTGAGCGGATCGTCTTCCAAGTAGCGGCTCGGGAAGCCGTATCCGTCGGCGGAAAAGCCGATGCTCGCGGTGATGACGTCGGGCGCGGGCTGCTGGCGCGCCGCGCCGATCATCGCGGCCAGCGTGTCGCTCGTCGCGATCAGGCCGTTCGTTCCGGCGGGGGCGACCCAGCGGTACGACGCGCCGGGCGCGATGCCGAGCAAGTCGACGCCGAACGGCGCGGTTTCGCCGGGGCGCTGCACGTTGTCGGGGAGCGGCGCCATCACCGAGAAGTCGAGGCCGACCTCGACCAGCTGCGGATCGACGTTGCACACTTCGCCGGTCGCGGACAGGTTGCCGCGCGCGTCGGCAACCCACACCGGGATCAGCGGGAGCGACGGCAGATCCAAGTAGCGCTGGCCGCCGACCAGGTGCGTCGTCGGACCGCCGTTGCTTACCGCGGCGTTGCACGGATCGTTCGGGTCGGCGAGCGCCGATGCGTCGTCGGCGTCGCCGAGCCCGACGTTCGTGACGATCGTGCCGGTGCCGGGGAGCTGGTTGAAGCGCGTGCCGATCTCGTCGAGCGCTGCGACCGCGTCGACGGCGGGCGCGTTCAGCAGCGCCTGCAGGTCGAACGCGATCGCGGTGTTCGTCGGCAGCTGCGCTGCGGCGAGCGAGCTCGCTCCCGAACGCGCCGCGGAACGGACCGCGCGGCCGAACGTGTGCGTCGAACGGCGGAAGCCGGCGATCTCGCGCAGCGCTTCAGCCGGAAGCGGATGCCGCTCGGCGATCATCGATCCGACCGCGTAATCCGGTGAAACGTACGCGACGCCGGGAAGCGCGCGCAGCTTGCGGACCGCCGCTTCCACCGATGCGCCGGCGACGTGCAGCGCGAACGCGTTCTCGAACGGCAACAGCGCGTGATGCGTGCGCGCCTCTGCGCGGGCGCGCAGCGAGCCGAGCGTACCGCGGTCGAGCCGGCCGAAGAGGCGGTCGACGCGGTCGACGCCGAGCTTCGAGAGCACCGCGTTCGTGCGGACGTCGCTGGTGAACGCGTGCGGCGTGACCGCGCGCCGGGCGAGGATCGCGCGTTGCAGCTCGCGCGCCGCCGCCGGCGTGAGCGCATCGCTGTCGCGCGCGACGCCGATCGCCGGCGCGAACGCGACGATGACGCGCTGCGGCACGAAGCGCTGCGGCGGGTGCTCCAGATCGAACGCGATCTGCCGCCGCACGAAGTCCGGAACCCGATCGTCCAAGGGCCCGTAGCGCTGCAGCGAAAGCCATTGCTGCGAACGCGCCGGCAGCGTCGGCAGGCTGCCTCGCGAGCGCGGAACTCTGAGCGCGCCCGTTTTCGCGAAGCTGCTCTGCGGAGCGGTGAGCAGCGTCCGCCCGTCGGTGTAGACCGTCGCCAGCCGTCCGTCACGCAGCCGCATGCTGAACGCGACGGTGTTCGAGGGCACCGGCGGGCGCGCCGAGACGACCCGGTGGTACGGACGGGCGTCGCCGCTGCTCGCGAGCAGGCCCAGCGAGAGCGCGACCGCCGCCGCGGCACAGGCTTTAGAAAACATCGCAGACTCCTTGAAGCTGGGTCAGGCCGAGCGAGGCCGGCGTCGGAAACGAGCGGCTCGCGTCGGGCGCGCTGAGATCGTCGAGGTACGCGGCGATCGCGTTGCTCGAGCGCTCAACGATCTGCGGCGCGCCGCTGTTCGGGTCGACGGCGATTCCGAACGGCGCGTTCGCGTCGGTGACGGAAGCGACGGCCGTGCCGAAGGCGTCGAACGCCGCGATCCCGTTCGCGCTCGTCGCGTAGAGCTGCGCGCTCGTCTGCGGAGATCCGTTCGGGCCGACCGGCGGCGCGTACGCGAGCGCAACCGGCGCCGCGCTCACCGCGCGCGACCCGAGCGAACCGCCGTTCTCGTTGAAGAACGCGAGCTTCGGCGTCGCCGACGCGTTGCCGACGACGATCCGGTTCAGCGCGCCGAACGGCCCGGCGGCGACGAACGCGATCCCGCCGGCGCTCGGCGCGGCGAACGCGGGCGGCGCACCGCCGTTCGGCGGGCCGCCGCTCGGTGCGAACACCGTCACGCCGCCGCTGCCGCTCGCGTAGACGTCGCCGTCGTTCGGATCGTAGGCGACGCCGTTCACGCCCGCGACCGCAGGCGCGGTGAAGCCGTTCGCCGGCGCGCCGTTCTCGTCGAAGGCGAGCACCTTGCCGAGCCCCGCGTCGGCGACGAAGATGACGCGGTCGTCCGCGTCGTACGCGAGCGCGACGGGGTTTGCGAGCCCGCCGAACGCGCCCGGCGGCAGCGGCAACGCGGTGCCGTGCGCGTCGTAGCGCACGATCGCCGGCGCGCCGCCGTTCGCGTAGGCGGCGTAGACGGCGCTCGTCACATCGACGATCGCCGACGAGGTCGCCAGGTTGCCGTTCGCGTCCTTCGCGGTCGCGACGAGCGAGGTCGGATACGTCGTGCCGTTCGGCGCGAGCGCCTGCACCGCGAACTGATCGCTGGTGCCGCCGACCGGCGTGACGCCCAGGATTCCGGTCGCGCGCACGTTCGGCGCCAGCGTTATCGCGACCGGCGCGTCGGGCTGCACGATCACGTTGCCGCCCGCGTCGAGCGGTGCGACCGAGAACGTCGCCGGCGCGCGGCCGACCAGCTCCCATGCCGGCGGACTGGTGCCGGCCTGCGCGATGACGTTCGGCTGGCTCGGGAGCGGGCCGATGCGCACGCTCGCGACCGTGCCGATCACCGTCGCGTTCAGCGTGTTGGTCGCGTTCGCGACGATCGTCTGCGCGACGCGCACGCGCCCCAGCTCGTTGCCCGCCGCGCTCGTCTCGCCCGGTGTCTGCGGCGCGTCGTACAGCGAGATGACGAAGACGTCGGCGCCGGCCGGTGCGTCGATCGCGATCGTCGACGTTCCGCCGCCGGCCGGCGCGTTCGCGAAGGTGACCGGGCCCGGCGCGGCCGCGTCGGGGTTCACCTCGACGATCACGCTCGCCGCGGACGGCGAGATGAACGCCGCGTGGCGGTGCGAGCGCGCCGTGCGGTCGGGCCAGTGCATGCTGAACGCGACGCTGACCCGCGCGCCGGACGCCGCCCGATGCGGCGCGGGAACCGCCCGCGCACCGCCCGCGCATCCGCTCGCGGTGAGCGCGAGCGCGAAGGAGGCGGCGACCGCGCGAACCGGCGCCGTCATTGCAGCGCCCCTTGCGTGATCGTCACGCCGACCGCGAGGCTCGCGCGCTGCCCGTAGCTGTCGTAGAAGGGAAGGCTGCACGCGCCCGCGCTCCGCGCGGTGATCGTGAACGTCGCGGGCACCGCCGCCGCGAGCGCGGGTGTGACGCTCGCGACGGCGGTGCACCCGCTCGCGTCCGGCGCGACGAGGCCGGCGTAGGCCGGCTCGTTCGCCGTGACGGTCGCGGTTTGGCCGGCGGCGGTGAACGCCAGCGCGCTCTGCGAGAGCGTCAGCGCGCCGCCGGGCGTCGGCGCCGGCGAAGGCGTCGGTGAAGGTGTCGGCGCGACGAAAGCGCTCGGCGGCGAGCCGCCGCCGCCACCGCCGCCGCAGCCGCCGCTCGCACACGCGAGCGCGAGAACGCTACCGATAACCGAAAGCCGTCGCATCTCGTACACCATCGTGCGCCGCTACGTGAACCGCCGCGCGTCCCACTTGTGACCGCGGCGTGCAACGTGCGCATTTGGCCGAAAGGAACGATGAGGTTGCGAAGGCGTTCAGTTCACGCCGAGCCGGCGCGCGATCTCGTTCGCTTCGCGCAACGACTCGTAGCTGCCGTACCGCTCGAGCAGCGGCAACGCTTCGCGCACGTGGCGCTGCGCCTCGCGGACGCGGTGCTGCCCGAGCGCGATCCGGGCCAGGTGGCGCGCCGCGGCGCCGTGCAGCCGGCCGTTGCCGAGCTCCTGCGCGCCGGTTCGAATCGCGCACGCGAGCGCGCGCGCTTCATCGTAGCGGCCGAGATGCAGCGCGAAGACGGCGCGCCGGCAGCGCGCGAGCATCGCCTCGGCGCTGCGCGGCGCGGCGAACCGCTCCGCCAGCAGCGCGGCGTCCGTTCCGCGCAGCGGATCCGCTTCGTTCTGCGCGACCAGGCGCGCCGCGGTCGCGAACGAGAGCGACATCGTGCGCCGCTCGGCGGCGCCGAACATTCCGAGCAGCAGCTCGCAGATGCCGTCGGGCCGGCGCAGCACGGGAACCTCGCTCCCGATCCGCTCGGCCCGCACCGGCAGCAGCCGGCGCGCATGGCCGCTGCGCGCCGCCAGCTGCTCGACCGCGAGCAATCCGGCCCGGCCGTTGAGCGGCGGAAGGCGCAGCACGGCGAGCATCACGTCGGCGTGCATCAGCGCGAACCGTTCTTTCGCGCGCGAGGGGTCGAGCGAGCCGAGCACCGCCTGCGCGCGCCGGATCGCGTCGCGGCCGTGCTCCACGTCGCCGGTCTCCCAGCGCTGCATCGCGTACGCGGCGAGCGCGCGCACCAGCAGCGCGCGCCGCGCTTCGTCGGGATCGAGCGCCGCGCCGGCGCGCGCGACGACGAGCGGCGGCTCCATCGCGAAGCCGCCGGCCGCGCCGGTGTGGCGGCGCAGCGACCACGCGACGAAGTCGATCTGCTCGCGCGCGGTGCTCACGACGCCGGCGGCGAGCTCGCGGCGGCGCAGCGCGAGGATCGCGTCGGCTTCGGCGAGCCGCTGCGCGCACGCCTCGAAGCGCGCGGCGTCGAGCTCGGCTTCGGCGGCCAGGCAGAGCGCTTCGATGCGCCGCTCCGGCAGCGGCGCGGCGGCCGCCATCGCCTCGCACGCGGCCAGCGCGAGCGCGGACTGACCGCACTCGTGCAGCTCGACCGCGTGCGCGAGCCGCAGCGCGGCCAGATCGACCGCGCCGGCCGGCGCGCGCGGCGTTGCGGCGACGCGTTCGAACGCGTGCAGAAACGCATCGTGCGCGGCGCGCCGCTCGCGCCGCAGCTGCCGCTCGGAGAGCCCGAGCTCGGCGGCGACGACTGCCGGCGCGGCGTTGTCGAGCTCGCAGCGCAGCAGCGCGGCGCAGATGCGGCCGACGCCGACGTGACCGCGTTCGGCGGCCTGCTCGCGGCAGCGCGCCAGCGCGAGCTGGACCGCGCCGCGCAGGGACTCCAGCGCCTGCCGGTCGGCGGCGAAATCGCCGCGCCGCAGCGCGCCGGCGGCGGCGAAGTACGGCTGCGCCAGCGGGTTGCGCCGCAGCGCGCACGCATCGTCGAGATTGCGCAACAGATGCCGTGACGCGCAATACGGCGAGCGCGCGGGATCAGCGCGCGGCATCGTCGCCGCGCGGCGGGTGCAAGCGGTCCAGAGCCGTTCGACCTCCGCGAAGAGCGTCGAGCGGTGCCGCCTACACCCGCCTCTAGCGCGCTACGCTAGCGCGCTAGTGCGGCGGAGCGCAATACCGAAGTTCAGCGCGCCGACGTTTGCGGCGGCGCGATGCCGAGCTCGCGGTAGAACGCGTTCGGATTCATTGGACGACCAAGGAAATTCCGCACTTCTTGGTCCGGTTCGACTAAACGCGCCGGCGCAAGGATGTCGTTGCGGTACGCCGCGCCGGCCACCGGGTTGGTGAGCCCTTGCGCCTTGAAGCGCGTGAACATGTCCTGCGCGTAGACCTTCGACCACAGATAGCCGTAGTAGCCCGCATCGTAGCCGCCCATCAGGTGGCCGAACTCCGACTGCGGGTGCGTCCCGGAGACGTACTGGTTCGGCGTGGTCTGCGCGACCGTCGCGGCCCATACTGCGGTCGTGTCAACCGGCGGCTTCATCGTGTGGTACTTCATGTCGACGGTCGCGTACATGATCTGGCCCGTCGTCTGCAGCGCGTAGTGCACGTAGCGCGCGGCGATCATCTTCTGGACCAACGCGTCAGGCAAAGGTTGTCCGGTGGTGACGTTCGAGCTGACCCGCTTGAGGATCGCCGGATCCCAGGCGAAGTTCTCGAGCATCTGCGAGGGCGCCTCGATGAAGTCTTGGCGGAAGCCGTTGGTCAGCGTCTCGTACGGCTCGTTCGCCAGCAGCGCCGCCATGCAGTGGCCGAACTCGTGGAAGAAGACCACGACGTCGCCGTGCTGCAGCAGTGCCGGCTTGCCGGGCGCCGGGAGCGGCCAGTTGCCGACGATCGCGCTCTCCGCCAGCCGCACGCTGCCGTCGGGCATCACGCGGCGCGGGATGATCGGGAAGTTCGCGAAGTGGTCGTACTTGCCGGGCCGCGGGAAGAGGTCGAGGTAGAAGCGCCCCAGCGGCTTGCCCGTCGCGGTGTCGGCGACGTCGAACGCCTCCACCGAGGGGTGCCATACCGGAACGTTCACCTTCGTGAACTTCACCCCGAGCAGCTGCTGGTAGATTCCGAGCACGCTGTCGACCACGTGCTGGACCGGGAAGTACTGCTTGATCTCGTTCTGGTCGACGGAGTATTTCGTCTTGGCGAGTTGATTTTCGTAGTACGTTTGATCCCACTGCTCGAGCTGCGTGCCGGGGAACTGCGCGGTCTTCAGCGCCGCGTCCTCGGCGCGCTCCTGGCGCGCCTTCGGCAGAATCGCCGTGTCGATCTGGGAGAGGAAGCTCTCGACGCGCTGCGGCGACCCGGCCATCCGGTCGGCGAGCACGTACGCGGCCCAGGTCGGATATCCGAGCAGGTGCGCGAGCCGGTCGCGGGTCGCGATCGCGTTCTGCAGCAGCTGCACGTTGGCGTCGCCGCCGCGGTTGTTGTAGGCGACGTAGAACGCCTTGCGCGCCGCTTCGTCGGTCTCGTTCTGCATGAACGGGCCGATCGTCGACTCGTTGACCGGCACGGTGTAGCCGCCGTCGGCGTCTTTCTTGAGCGACGCGGCGACGAAGTCGGCCGGGAGCGACTGTGCCTGCGCGGCGGTGATCGCGATCGTCGAGGCGTCGTTGCCCAAGTTCGCGTTGTACTTGTTCTGCAGGTCGTTCAGCGACTGCGAGAGGCTGACGAACTCTTTGCGCTGCGCGTCGGGCAGCCCGGCGCCGCTGCGCTTGAGCGCGGTGAGCCAGAGCTGGGTGAGCTTTTGCTGCGCGGCGCCTTTCGCCGTCCCGCTGGCCTGCGCGTCGGCGAGCGCGCGGTACAGTTCCGGACGCGCCGAGATCTCGCTGAGCACGTTGCCCGCATCGGTCGCGCACTTCAGCGAGGCGTCGCGCACCTTCGGATCGGTCGAGACGTTGTAGAGGAAGCCTTGCGCGGCCAGATCGTCGTTGAAATCGGCCGAGGCGGTTTCGAGCGGGAGGACGACGGTCTCGAAGGTGCGGCGGCCGCGGACGCGCGCGATCGCGTCGGCGCGGCGCTTCATCGTCGCGATCGAGGCGGCGCACGACGACCCGATCGCCGCGGGGGTGAGCGACCAGTCGATCGCGAGGGCGGAAGCGGCGGATTTCGCCGCCGCGCCGAGCGGCAGGGTTGCCAAGAGCGCGGCGCTCAGCCCAACGGCCGAGCTACGTGAGAATACGGAGTGCATCGTCTGGTCTACGTTCGTGAGGGGGTCGGGCGTTCCGCTCCGAAACGGCGATCATGCTTCGTTCGCTGCTTCGCGCGAGCGCCGCACTGGCGTTCGCCGCGCTGGTCGCTCCCGCCACGGCGCCCGCCGCGCCGCCGCCGGGGCTCGCCTACGACGAGATCGTGCGCGTCGTCGTGAACGCCACCCCGCCCCCGCCGGGCAACTTCCAGGCCGACTTGGCCGCGCTCGGCTCCCCGCAGACGGTCGCCGCCAGCCCGACGCCGGCGCCGAAGAAGCGCGGGATCAACCTCGGCAACCTGGCCGCCGTGATCGCGAGCGGCGGTGGGGCCGGCGACGTCGCCGGCGCGGCGGCCGGCAACCTAGCTGCCAACGCGATGGACAACGCGGTGCAGGCCTCGCTCGGCGCGCAGTTCGGCGCGCTGGCGGCGCTGGCCGGCGGCTTCCTGCAGCCGCACCTGTTTCACTACGCGTACCTGAACGGCTGGGAGCGGATCGACGACGTGACCGCGCAGACGGCGACGATCAACAAGTGCGACCAGCGCCAGGTGATTCGCCTCGATCTCGCCCACCGGACCTACGCGGTCTACGACCCGAGCGCCGCGCCGGTCGAGACGCTCAGGCCTGTGCCCGCGCCGCGCGGCGGCCGCGCCGCCCCGCCCGATCCGGCCCAGCCGGGGACGGCGGTGGTGACCTTGACCGAAGCGACGCGCGGGCTCGGCGCGCTGCGGATCGAGAACCAGCCGACGACCGGCTACGACACCACGACGACGGTCGCAATGACGCAGGCGACCGGCAGCTGTCGCGACGCGAACGCCTCGCTCGAGACGGTCCAGTACCTCTCGGCGCTAGCGCAGCCGACGACGAGATTGTGTCCGGTTCGCCGGGTCGTCGTGCCGCAAACGGCGACCGAAGCAGTCGCGCCCCGCAGCGGCGGCTGCACGCCGAAGTTCACCGCGAGCCGCAGCGGGCCGACGCCGCCGTCCAGCCGGCTCGCGCTCTATTCGCTCGTGAAGTTCTCCGGCGGCGGCGCGGCGGCGCCCTCGCCGCAGCCGAGCGGCGGCCCGAGCGGGGTCGGATTCCTCACCGAGCGCGGCAACCTGAAGACCCTCGGACCGGCGGACGCCGGCTTGTTCTCGATTCCGGCGGGGTTCACCAAAGCGACTCCGTAGCTTGCCCACGGGGGCGCGGATCGTTATCATAGGCGGGCCTCGACGAGGGTTGGGCCTCGCGCAACGGTAATCCGTGAACCCCGCCAGATCCGGAAGGAAGCAACGGTAAGCGGCCGTCCCGTGTGCCGCGAGCCACCTGGTCCTCGTCCTGGCCTTTCTTTTGAATGCAGAACCTCATCACGGCCCTCGTTGCCGGGCTGGTGAGCGCGATCATCGTGACCGGCGGATATCATCTGCTCGTCGCGAGCCCGCGCTTCCGCCAGCTCAAGGCGGTGCTGGGCACTCACGACGGACTTCTCGGCGGCGGCGCGACCGGCGCGGTCGACCGGCTGGCGGCGCTCGAGCGCGAGAACGCGTCCGCGGCGGCGGCGCGCGAGGCCGCGCTGCGCCGGATCGAGGCGCTCGAGAAAATCGCGCGCAGTGAAGTCCCCCGGGTCGGGTTCGTGCGCTACAACGCGTTCAGCGACGTCGGCTCGGACCTCTCGTACGCGCTGGCGCTGCTCAACCGCGACGGCGACGGCGTCGTGCTGAGCAGCATCTACTCGCGCGAGGAGACGCGCACGTACGGCAAAGCCGTGGCGGCGTTCAAACCGGCGCAAGATCCCTCGGAAGAAGAGCTCGCGGCGATCGCCCGCGCGCGGGCGGCAGCATCATGAACGACGCGAAGAAAACCTTTCTGGTCAAGATCATCCCGCCGAGCGGCTACAGCGTGTACCGGCTCGCGTTCACGCGGCGGCATCTCGCCGTGCTGGGCGCGCTGATGGTGCTGGGCCTGCTGCTCGCGGCCGGGCTGCACACCTATCAGCTGCACACCGCGGAAGAGAACGTGCGCGCGCTGCAGTCGCTGACCGCCGAGCAGCAGACGAAGCTGCAGACGATCGACAAGCAGGCGGACGAGCTGGCGAACCAGCTCAAAGCGGTCCAGCGCGAGAACGCCGAGATCAAGACGCTGATCGGCGCCGACCGCGGCGCGAACAAGAAGCGCAAGAACCAGCACGCGTTCCTGGCGCCGGCGAGCGCGCGGCGCGGCGACTTCGCGGCGGTGCAGGCGCGGCTGCGCAGCTTGGCGCGCGCCTCGGCGGCGACCCGCGCGGACGCGGCGCACCTGCAGCGCACGGTGATGCGCGTGCTCAACCTGCGCCGCATGGCCTCGCTCGCGCGCGAGCGGATGATCGCGGCGATTCCGTCGGTGAACCCGGTCGGCGGCGGGATCGCGGCCGGCTTCGGCTGGCGCACGAACCCCTGGCCGGAGTTTCACAAAGGCGTCGACCTGGAAGCGAACTACGGCGACATGGTGCGCGCCGCGGCCGCCGGCACCGTCGTGAGCGCCGGCTGGGATCCGGGCGGGTTCGGGATCAAGGTCGACATCGACCACGGCAACGGCTACCACACCTGGTACGCGCATCTCTCGCGCACCGCGGTCGTCGCGGGTCAGCGGGTGACGAAGGGGCAGCCGATCGCGTACGTCGGCTCGACCGGCGAGTCGACCGGGCCGCACCTGCACTACCAGGTGATGCTCGACGGGCAGCCGATCGACCCGGCGCCGTACCTGCACGGCGTTCCGGAGAAGGTGCTGGCGACACTTCCCGAGCCGCCGGGCGTATAACGTTCGTTATGTGTTCGATATGGGAGCTCGTCGACTGGATCTTCAAGCTCTACATCGTCGTGATGATCGTGTACGCGGTCGTCTCGTGGGTGCCGAGCATCCGCGGCCGCTGGTCCGACTATCTGGCGATGCTGGTGGAGCCGGTGCTCGTCCCGGTGCGCCGCGTCATCCCGCCGCTCGGGGGGCTCGACCTCTCGTTCCTGGTCGTGATCATCGTGATCCAGCTCGTCGACCAGAGCATCGTGCAGCAGCAGATACGCAGCGCGTGTTTCCTCTACTGACGTTCAGGTGATTCAGCGCGACGCGGCCGTGGCCACCGCGGGCCCGGCCAACGTGCGCAACTTCTGCATCATCGCGCACATCGACCACGGCAAGACGACGCTCAGCGACCGCCTGCTGGAGTTCACCAAGACGGTCGAGCAGCGCGCGATGGAAGAGCAATTGCTCGACGCGATGGACCTCGAGCGCGAGCGCGGGATCACGATCAAGATGCACCCGGTCACGCTGACCTACACCGCGCGCGACGGGCAGACGTACGAGCTGAACTTCATCGACACGCCGGGGCACGTCGACTTCTCCTCCGAGGTCTCGCGCTCGCTGGCGGCGTGCGAGGGCGCGCTGCTGGTGATCGACGCCGCGCAAGGGATCGAGGCGCAGACGCTCGCCAACTACCATCTGGCGTTGGCGCAGAACCTGACGATCATCCCGGTCATCAACAAGATCGACTTGCCCGCGGCCGACATCGAGCGGGTGAAGGGCGAGATCGAAGAGATGCTCGTCATCGAAGCTTCCGACGCGATCCCGGCCTCGGCCAAGGAAGGGATCGGGGTCGAGGAGATCCTCGAGGCGATCGTCACCCGCGTCCCGCCGCCGCGCGGCAGCGAGGAGAAATTGCGCGGGCTGGTGTTCGACGCGCAGTTCGACACGTACCGCGGGGTCGTCGCGTACGTGCGCGTCGTCGACGGCGAATTGAAGGCCGGCTCGCGGTTCATGTCGATGGCGCACCGGCGCGTCTACGAAGCGACCGAGGTCGGCGTGTTCAAGCCGGAGATGCGCAAGACCGGCTCGCTCGCGGTCGGCAACGTCGGCTACGTCATCGCGAACATCAAGTCGCTCGGCGACATGGACGTCGGCGACACGATCACGCTGGCCGACGATCCGGCGGCCGAGCCGCTCCCCGGCTACAAGCCGATCGTCCCGATGGTCTACTGCGGGCTGTACCCGAACGAAGGCGTCGAGGTGTCGGACCTGCGCGACGCGCTCGAGAAGCTCTCGCTGAACGACTCCGCGCTGCACTTCGAGCCGGAGTCCTCGATCGCGCTGGGGTTCGGCTTCCGCTGCGGGTTCCTCGGGCTCTTGCACATGGAGATCGTGCAAGAGCGGCTCGAGCGCAACTACAACCTCGACTTGATCGCGACGTCGCCCTCGGTCGTCTTCCGCGTGACGCTGAACGACGGTACCGTCGACACGATCGACAACCCGGCGAAGCTTCCGCCGCGCGACAAGATCGCGCTGATCGAGGAGCCGTACGTGCGCGCGACGGTGATCACGCCGCCCGAGTACGTCGGCTCGATCATGGAGCTCACGCAGAACAAGCGCGGCGCGCTCGGCAACATGGAGTACCTCCACGACGGCCGGGTGATCCTGACCTACGACGTCCCGCTGGCCGAGGTGATCGTCGACTACTTCGACCAGCTCAAGTCGCGCACGAAAGGGTATGCCTCGCTCGATTACGAGGTGACCGGATACAAGGAAGGCGATCTGGTCAAGCTGGAGATCTTGCTGAACGCCGAGCCCGTCGACGCGCTCTCGTTCATCGTCGCACGCGAGAAGGCGGCGTTCCGCGGCCGCGCGCTGGTCGAGAAGCTCAAGGAGCTGATCCCGCGGCAGATGTTCGACGTGCCGATCCAGGCTGCGATCGGCGGGAAGATCGTCGCCCGCGAGACGGTCAGCGCGATGCGCAAGAACGTGCTGGCGAAGTGCTACGGCGGCGACATCACCCGCAAGCGCAAGCTGCTCGAGAAGCAGAAGGCCGGCAAGGAGCGGATGAAGCGCGTCGGCCGCGTCGACCTGCCCCAAGAAGCATTCATGGCGGTGCTGCGGCTCGACGAGTCCTGATGCTCCGCCCGGATCTCCGCGCGTGAAGGTGTACGTGGCGACGAAGAACGCCGGCAAGCTGCGCGAGATGGAGGCGCTCTTCGGTGAGGCGCCGTTCGAGCTGACGTCGTTCGCCGAGTACGAAGACCCGCTCGAAGGCGACGTCTCGTACGCCGACAACGCGGCGCTGAAGGCGCGCGCGCTGCACGCGCAGCTGCAGCGCGCCGGAACGCCCGGGAACGTGCTGGCCGATGACTCCGGGCTGGAGGTGTACGCGCTCGACCGGCGGCCTGGGGTGCTGACGGCGTACTACGGCGGCGCCGGGCTGTCGTGGCCCGAGCGGCGGAAGAAGCTGCTCGCGAAGCTGGACGAGGCGCTCGCGGGCGGCGTGGCGGGGGACCGCCGCGCGCGATTCGTCTGCGCGCTGCATTTCATCAGCGCGGACGGACGGGAGCTGGCCACGCTGGGGACGGTGGACGGCGAGGTCGCGCCGGAGGAGCGCGGCGAGGCGGGGTTTTCGTTCGATTCGGTGTTTCTATACGTGCCGGCCGGCCGGACGTTCGCCGAGATGAGCGCCGAGGAGAAGAATCGGGTGAGCCACCGCGGCATCGCCGCGGCGGCGCTGGTGGCCGCGGTCAGCCGGGCTGGAATCACGGCGTAGCCCTGGCGGGCCAGCGCAAGACAAAGAGGACGGCCCGGTCGCTTGACCGGGCCGTCCGTACTGGTGCACCGCGAAGGATTCGAACCTTCAACCAAGAGCTTAAGAGGCTCCTGCTCTACCGTTGAGCTAGCGGTGCAACGTTGTCGAGAGTACCCGCCCGGCGCCGCCTCGTCAAGAGTCGCGGCTGCCAGGCGGGACTTTGGTGCGCCCGGCGGGGCTCGAACCCGCGACAAACGGCTTAAAAGGCCGCTGCTCTACCGACTGAGCTACAGGCGCGGTGGGGTGACTGACCGGGTTCGAACCGGCGACCTCCGGATCCACAATCCGGCGCTCTAACCAACTGAGCTACAATCACCGCGCCACGGAAACCGCGTAGTATCCGGCTCGTGTTGGAAAATCCTCCTCCGTCGGGGAGTTCCAAAGCGTCCGTGCCGTTTTGCGGCGATGACAGTTTGCGCAACGAACCTCGCATTTTGCGACTTCGGCCCAAATTGCGGCCATCGGTCTAATGTCTCGCACCATCGCGCTGATCGCTGCTCGCTTACTGCCCCGCACATGGTCGAAGTCCAGCACGCGAACATCGCTCTCGCCGCAATCGACGCAGGGGTGTTCCGCGAAGTAGCGCACTAGTTCACGCCGGCGCGCCAATCGTGCCATGCGAGACCACGCAGCTATTGCGCGATGGTGCTTCTCTCGCCCGATGCGCTGTACATATTCTTCACGGTAGACGGCTTGGCATACTTTGCAAACACTGTGCCGACGACCGGCGGCCTTGTTGCGAAAGCCGAAGTCTTCCGTTTCCTTTAGTTCACCGCAACGCCCACATTGCTTCATACCTGCAGTGTAGCAAGGCGCTATGCCAGCACCATGGCACCGTTGAAGACGTGGCGCGCCCGGAGGGAGTCGAACCCCCATCGTTCCGCTTAGAAGGCGGATGCCTTATCCGTTAGACCACCGGCGCGTGGTCGGGACGACAGGATTTGAACCTGCGACTTCCGCGTCCCAAACGCGGCGCTCTACCAAGCTGAGCTACGTCCCGATGGGCGTTCCCGGCAATCGTACCACGGCAGCCAAGGGCACCCCGTCCATGCGGAGAATCGCCTCCTCCCTCTGGAGGGAGGCAAAAATCACCATGAAGGCTACTCGTGGAGCATTCCTCGCCGGCGTCGCGGCGGGAGGCGCCGTCGCGACGGCCCGCCCGGTCTTCGCCGCCGCGAATCCCGAAACGGTCAAATCCGCCACCAAAGGTCTGACGTTCACGACGCTGCGCGACCGCGGCGTCGACCATCTCGGCATCCGCACGTCGAAGGGCATCGTCGACGTCGGACTCGCCGCCAAGAGCATGGGGATCAGCAATCCTCCGATGCACGTCGACGACGTGATCGTCGGCGCCGGCGACATCGGCGCGCTGGCGCGCATCGCGGCCAACGCGCCGGCGAGCGCGATTCGCGATCCGAACGCGGTCGAGTACGGTCCGCTGGCGGCGAATCCGCCGAAGATTTTGTGCATCGGACTCAACTACGCCGCGCACATTGAAGAGATGCACGACAAAATAGCGCCCGATCCCGAGCTGTTCAACAAGTACAACTCGTCCCTCAATCGCCACAAAGGGACGATCAAGATCAGCGGCATGCCGGGCGAAGGACACTTCGACTACGAAACCGAGCTGGTCGCGTTCATCGGCAAGAGCGGCAAGAACATCCCCGAATCGCAAGCGCTCGACCACGTCTTCGGCTATGCGATCGGCCACGACTTCACCGACCGCTACGAGCAGTACAAGCTGACGCAGTGGCTCCCCGGCAAAGCGCCCGATCAGTATGCGCCGCTTGGCCCATGGCTCGTCACCGCCGACCAAATTCCGGATCCGCAGAAGCTGCAGATCCAAACGTTCGTCAACGACGAGACGACGCCGCGCCAAAACATGAGCACGGCGCAGATGATGCGGCCGGTGAGCAGGTTGATTGCGTACTGCTCATCGTTCGTGCAACTCGTCCCCGGCGACATCATCTATACGGGGACACCACCCGGGGTGATCTACGGCTACCCGAAGGACAAGCAAGTCTGGCTCAAGCCGGGCGATCGCATCCGCAGCACGATCACGAACCTCGGCGAGCTGACCTTCACCTTGGTCTAAGCGTGCGCTCCCCGGGCGGTCCCGCGGCCGCCCGGGGAGAACA
>JAFAKB010000008.1 GCA_019235885.1 Candidatus Eremiobacterota bacterium
CACGGGAAACTGGGCGTTCAACGTGGCGCACGCCGGCGCGCAGGGCCTGCGCGCAGCGGTCGCGTTTCTCCGCGGGCTCGAGCACGCGGGCGCGTTCGTGCGCGCCGGGCTTCCGGTTGCGATGTCGATCCGCTGGGAGCCCGGCGAGCTGCCGGGCGCGCCGCTTCCGCGAAGCGACGGACACCTCATCGTGCTGCGCGGCCTCGACGGCGACGACGCGCTCGTCAACGACCCCGCGCATCCGGACGTCGCGACGCGGTACCCGCGCGCGGCGCTCGACCGCGTGTTTCGCGCGCACGGCGGCGCGGCGTACCTCGTCGCGCCTCGCGAACGAACGGCCGAGCTGGTCGCGCTCGCGAACGGCGCCGCTGCCCCGACGCCGTGACGCAGCCGCAGCAGCGCATCGTCGAAGCGCACGACGTGCGCGACGCGCCGCTGCACGTCGTGCTGGTCGAACCGGAGATCCCGCCGAACACCGGCAACGTCGCGCGGCTCTGCGCGGCGACGGGCTGCGCGCTCCACCTCGTCGAGCCGCTCGGCTTCCGCATCGACGACCGCGAGCTCAAGCGCGCCGGCCTCGACTACTGGGACGCGCTCGGCGTCGTCGTGCACCCGTCGCTCGACGCCTTCCTGGCCGCGTTCGACGCGCAACGCTGCTGGTTTCTGTCGACGCGCGCGACCCGAACCTATGCGCACGCACCCTTCGCGCGCGGCGACGCGCTGGTCTTCGGCAAAGAGACGGCCGGCTTACCGCAATCGCTGCTCGACGCGCATCCCGACCGCACGCTGCGCATCCCGATGCGCGCAGGATCCGTGCGCTCGATCAACCTTTCGACCGCCGTAGGCATCGTCACGTACGCGGCGCTAGCCGCACTCGGCTTTCCCGGCTTGGATTAGAACAGGCCCGCTAGAAAGAGCGGTCAGCGGGACGATCGCCGTTCAGGCGCCGCGGCGGCTACGGCGGTCGACGGCCGGACCGAGATCGTTGTTTTCTTCGATCCTCAGCATGCGAATGTCGCGGACCGAGTCGCTGAACCAGGGCAGCTCGCGCGCCAAGCGCTGCGCCGCCACCACGCAGGTCACGGGATCGATCCGTTGTGGATTGCCGAAATAGACCGATCCCTGCTGCCAGTCGAATCCGTCCTCGATCAGAATCCGGCGAATGTCGGTATACGCGTTTCGCCAAGAATCGCCGGGATAGAGCTGCTGCAGCGTATCCGTGTCCAAGTCGAAGGTGATCGCATACATGCGGCGGTGGTTCGCAGGCGGCGGCGGCAACCCGACGAGCGCGCGCAAAACCGCGGAATCTCGGCCGTTTGGGAGCTCGGCGATCTGCTCGGATACCGTCGTCTTCATGGCTCCATTCTAGCACAACGACGCGCCGGATCCCGGGAGAGCAATTCACCCCATGACGTACGCGGCTCGGCGCGCCTCGGCGGGAAGGGTGAACGCGATCAGCGTCCCCGCGAGCGCGAGCGCGGCGATCGTCAGCAGCGACGCTGCGACGCCGCGCGCGTCGGCGATCAAGCCGAGCACCGGCGAGAAGCCGCCGCCGAGCGAGACCGCGAGGCCGAGCGTCACGCCGGATGCGAGCCCGACGCGGTTCGGCAGATACTCCTGGCCCAGCACGACGAACGACGCCTGCGCCGAAACGAGCACGAACCCCGTGACGATCAGCAGCACGAGCGCGAGCGCGAACGGCCCGCCATTGTGCGTCAGCGCGACGAACGTCAGGACCAGCACGACGGTCAACCCGGTCGACCACAGCAGCACCGGCTTGCGCCCGACGCGGTCGGCAATCGGGCCGCCCGCGATCGTGCCGACCGCGCCGGAGAGCAGAAATGCGAACAGCGCGCCGTCCGCCGCGCCCGGACTGGCGTGCAGCACTTCGACCAAATACAGCGGCACGAACGACACCATTCCAAGGTACGCCATCGAGCGCACGATCACGAACGCGCTGAGCTTGCCGAACGCGAGCCAGCGATCGGTTCCGGCGGATTTGCGCTGTTTCACGTGCGCCGGAACGAACATGGCCAACCGCCGCAGCTCGAGCAGCACGACACCGCCGATGATCGCGACCGGCACCGCGGCCGCCAGCGTTCCGTGCAGTCCCCACGCCGAGATGGCGGCGGTCGCGAACGCCGGGCCGAATGCGAAGCCGAGGTTCCCGCCGACGGTGAACCAGCGCATCCCGCTCGCCTTCTTCTCGCCGGAGACCCAGTTCGCAAACCGCGCCGCTTCCGGGTGAAACGTCGCCACGCCGATTCCGCTCACGAGCGCGGCGAGAAAGAGCAGCGGCATCGTCGGCGCGACGCCGAGCAGCGCGACGCCGCCGCCGGCGAGCATCAATCCGACGGCGATCAGGTACGGCATCGACTTGCGGTCGGCGAGGTGGCCGATCGCGGGCTGCACCACCGACGAAGAGATCGCCTGGCAGAACACGATCGCGCCGGCGGTCTCGTGCGAGATGCCGCGCTGCAGGATCAGGTACGGCAGGAGCGCGGGGATGAAGCTCTGGTTGACGTCGTCCGCGACGTGAGCGGTCGCGAGCAGCGCCATCGCTCGGACGTCGAGGCGGGCCACCCGACGCCGTTTACGACGAGCAGCGGTAGATTCCGTGTCCGCGGTTGGGTTCGCGCCGCCGGCGTGTCGAATCGGCGCGAGACGTGGCATCTTCACTCACCGCGATCGAGCGGCGCGTCGTCGCCTGCCGGCTGTGTCCCGAGTTGCGCGACTACTGCGCCGAGGTCGGCCGCGTCAAGAAGCGCGCCTTCCGCGACCACGACTACTGGGCGAAGCCGGTCCCCGGCTTCGGCGATCCGAACGCGCGCGTGGTTCTGGTCGGGCTGGCGCCCGGCGCGCACGGGTCGAACCGTACCGGCCGCGTCTTCACCGGCGACGGGAGCGGGGAGTGGCTGTACCGGGCGCTGCACAAGGCCGGCTTCGCGAGCCAGCCGGTCGCGACGCACCGCGGCGACGGAATGGTGCTCCATGACGCGTTCATCACCGCGGCCGTTCGCTGCGCGCCGCCGGCGAACAAGCCGACACCCGAGCAGCGCGCCCGCTGCTTCCCGTACCTGCGCGCGGAGCTCGCGGCGCTGCGCGAGATGCGGGTGGTGGTCACGCTCGGGAAGATCGCCGATGACACGGTCCACGCGCTCATCAAGGAAGCCGGCGGCTATCGCTCCGCGCGGGCGCCGTTCGCCCACCTCGCGGAGACGCGGGTCGAGCTGCCGGGCCACCCCAACCTCATAGTTTTGGCGTCCTATCACCCGAGCCGGCAGAACACGAACACCGGCGTGCTGACCGAGCCGATGCTCGACGCCGTGTTCGCGCGCGCGCGCATTTTGGCACAAGATTAGGACCGCTCGCTCGGTTTTGCGCAAACGCATAGGATTAAAGACCTAACGGCGCGGGTATCAATCGGCCGAACGCGCTGCAATCAACCGATCTGCGGCGCGCAATCGACTCCGCCGAGCGGCGTCACGAAAAGCGACGACCGCGAGTTTTGTGCGCTCAAGCAGGTATAGCCGGCCACACGCGTGGGCATATTCCGCGTGCCATGAACTTCCGGATCGACGAACGCGACCTCAGCGCCTTCCTCGTCTACGCCGCCCGCGAGCGAAGCCTGGACGCGTCGCTTCGTGCCGCCAACAAGTACGGCCGATCCGACGAGCACAAGAAATCGATCGACGCGTTGCGCGAGCTGAACAAGAAGATGCTCTTCCGCGAGACGCGCCGCGACGTTCATCCGTTCTGACGACCCGGTAGTCGCGCGCGCTACGTCGCGGGAGGCGCCATGATCCGCAGACCGACGTCCTTCAGCGCCTGCTCGGGGACGCTCGACGGCGCGTCCATCATCACGTCGCGCGCGGCCTGATTCTTCGGAAACGCGAGGACGTCGCGCATGCTCTCCTCGCCGCACGCCACCATGACGATGCGATCGAGGCCGAGCGCCATCCCGCCGTGCGGCGGCGCGCCGAACGACAGCGCCTCCATGAAGAAACCGAAGCGCTCGTCGATCTGCTCGTCGCTGAGACCGAGCCGCTTGAAGACGCGCCGCTGAAATTCCGCGCGGTGGTTCCTGATCGATCCGCTGCCGAGCTCGTAACCGTTGACCACCAGATCGTAGTGCTGCGCGGTAATGGCGAGCGGATCGCTCTCGAACAGCGCTTCCTGACCGGGCAGCGGCGCCGTGAACGGATGGTGCGAAAACGTGA
>JAFAKB010000009.1 GCA_019235885.1 Candidatus Eremiobacterota bacterium
CCGTGCCGGCAAGAGTCTGCTGATAGGTCGACGGCGAGACGGTGTACCGCACACGCTGGACGACGCACCTGGAGGTGGGATTCTCCCAACCGAAAGCTCTTCGAGGAGTTAGAACAATTGAAAGCACTCGGTACGCACATCGTCTGCGAGCTGTCCGGCTGTGACGCCGCGAAGCTCACCGACGTCGACGCGGTCCGCGTGGTGATGGAGAAGGCGGCGCAAGCCGCGAACGCGACCATCGTCACGACGGCTTTCCACCGCTTCCAGCCGCAAGGCGTCTCGGGAGTGGTGGTGATCGAGGAGTCGCACCTGTCGATTCACACGTGGCCGGAGACCGGCTACGCCGCGATGGACTTCTACACGTGCGGCGACCACACCGATCCCTGGGCGGCGTGCGAGTTCGCCGCGGAGGCACTCGACGCCACGACCATGCTGACCACCGAGGTGAAACGCGGAATCGAAGCGGGTCCCAACCGCTTCACCCACGTCGTCACCACCGAGCACGACGTCCGCGAGCGGCTGTTGGCCACGGCCTAGCGCTCCGGCCGAACTCCTCAAACGCGAGGGAGAATTCCGAAGCCCGCCGAGCGATCGGCGGGCTTCATCGATGGTGAAGGGCATCGCGGGCGTCCGCCCAACCGGACCGACGCCATGCCGAAGACCGCGCACTACCAGTGGTACACCGAGCAGTTCGCCCCGACCGAGCTGCACGCGCACGCGATCGAGGAAACGTACTTCGCGGGGCGGACGCCGTTCCAGTCGGTCGCGGTGCTGCGCACGCCGGTCTTCGGCAAGCTGCTGGTCCTCGACGGCGACACGCAGTCCTCGCAGAACGACGAGAAGATCTATCACGAGACGCTGGTGCACCCGGCGATGGCGTCCGTCGACGACCGAAGCGAGGTGCTGATCCTCGGCGGCGGTGAAGGCGCGACGCTGCGCGAGGTGCTGCGCGACCCGGCGGTGCGCCGCTGCACGATGGTCGACATCGACGGCCAAGTTGTCGAGCTGTCGAAGAAGTATCTCCCGGAGTGGTCGGACGGCGCGTTCGACGATCCGCGCGCCCGCGTCATCATCGGCGACGCGCTGAAGTTCTTGAAGGAAGACCGCGACCGCTACGGCGTGGTGATCAGCGACCTGACGGAGCCGCTGCCGGACTCACCGTCGTTCCCACTCTTCAACGGCGACGTCTTCCGCGACATCAAGGCCCGCCTCGCACCCGGCGGCGTCTACGTGCTGCAAGCGTCGACCGCCGGCTTCTGCAACATGGCGCTCCACGCGAAGATGGCCCGTTCGCTGCGCACACACTTTAAATATGTGCGAAGCTTTTACACCCACGTGCCGGCGTTCGACAACGACTGGGCGTTCCTCGCCTGCAGCGATGACGTCGACGTGGCTGCGACCGCGGCCGACCGGATCGACGCGTACGTGAAAAATCTGCACTGCGAGAACTTCTTCTACGACGCCGAAACGCACCGGCGGCTGTTCGCGCTTCCGCTCTACCTGCGCCGCGAGCTGGCGAAAGCGGGCGAGGTCTTTTCCTGAGGCGAAGGACCCGCCGCCTCGGGCAGCGCAGGCTCGCGGCATGACCGTCGACGCTTCCGGTGCGTTGCGCCGCACCGCCCTGCACGAGACCCACCTGGCGCTCGGCGCTCGAATGGTGCCGTTCGGCGGGTTCGAGATGCCCGTGCAGTACTCGAGCATCCTCAAGGAGCACGACGCGGTGCGCAAGCGCGCCGGTCTGTTCGACCTCTCCCACATGGGACAGTTCGAGCTGCGCGGAGCGGACGTCGGGCCGTGGGCGGAGGGGCTGACCATCAACAAGGTCGCCAACATGAAGCCCGGCCAGGCGCGCTACAACGTCTTTACCAACGAGCGCGGCGGCGCGCACGACGACGTCATCTTCTACCGGCTCGAGGAGAACCGCTGGCTGCTGGTCGTCAACGCCGGCAACGCCGACAAGATGTGGGCCCACGTCAGCGCCAACGCCGCGCCCGGCGTCGAACTGACGAACCTGCACGGCGCGCGCGCGCTGATCGCGGTCCAAGGCCCGCGCTCCGTCGAGTGGCTGCAACCGTACGTCGAAGCAGAGCTCGCGCCGATCAAGTACTACTCGTGCGCCGAGACACGGGTCAAAGGGACGCGCGATCCGATCGTCCTCGCGCGTACCGGCTACACCGGCGAAGACGGCTTCGAGCTGTTCCTGTCGTCGGAAGAAGCGACCGGCGTGTGGGACCTGCTGCTCGCCGACAATCGCGCGCGCGGGCTCGAGCCGTGCGGGCTGGGCGCGCGCGACGTGCTGCGGCTCGAAGCGGGGATGCCGCTCTACGGCCACGAGCTCACCGAAGAGATCACGCCGGTGCAAGCCGGCTTGTCGTGGGCGATCAAGTTCGACAAGCCGCAGTTCACCGGCCGCGAGGCCTTGCTCGCGCAAAAAGACGCCGGCGAGTATGCGCGCATCGTCGGGTTCGCGATGGACGGGCGCGTGCCGGCGCGCGCGGGCTATCCGGTGTTCGCCGGCGGCGTGCGTGTCGGCGAGGTGCGCAGCGGTTCGTTCGGACCATCGGTCGCGAAAAGCATCGGCACCGCGCTGGTCGAGGCATCGGCGGCGCCCGACGGGACGCGGCTCGAGATCGAGATTCGCGGGACGCGCCACGCTGCCGCCGTCACGCCGCTTCCGTTCTACAAACGTCCGAAGACCTGACGCTGCGGAGGACTCCCGCTGCCCGGGGCACTACCATGTGCTCCCATGGCGAACGGAGTACCGGCAGGTCTGCTTTACAGCAAGGAACACGAGTGGGTGAAGCTCGACGGCGACGTCGCGACGGTCGGGATCACCGACTACGCGCAGTCCTCGCTCGGCGACATCGTCTACGTCGAGCTGCCGCGCGTCGGCGCCGACTTGACGCAGTTCGGCAGCATCGGTGTCGTCGAGTCGGTCAAAGCCGTCTCCGACATCTTCACACCGGTCGGCGGCGAGGTGGTCGGGATCAACGACGGTCTCGACAACGACCCCGCGCTGGTCAACAGCGACCCGTACGGCGAGGGCTGGTTCTTCAAGGTCAAGCTGGCCGACGTGAGCCAGACCGGCAACCTCTTGACGCCCGAGCAGTACGAGCAGCTGATCGCCGAGTCGTAGCGGCCGAAAACGGACCTGGGGCGGGCGGGGTCTAACCACCGTGCGCTAGTCCCAAGCCCGGAGAACACGTGTACACCCCGCATACCGCCCAAGATATCGAGGCGATGCTGCGCGTGATCGGCGTCGACTCGCTGGACGATCTCGTCCGCGTGCCCGACGCCGTCGCGCTGCGCGCCCCCGTCGAGGTCACGCCTCGGCTCAGCGAGATCGAGATCGCCGAACGCTTCCGCCGCCACGCCGAGCGCACGACCGCCGGCGCGTACACCTCGTTCCTCGGCGCGGGTGCGTACCGGCACTACGTCCCGCCGGTCGTCGGGGCGATCGCGATGCGCGGCGAGTTCCTCACCTCGTACACGCCCTACCAGGCTGAGGTCTCGCAGGGCTATCTGCAGGCGATCTACGAGTGGCAGACCTACATCGCGCTGCTGACCGGCCTCGACGTCGCCAACGCGTCGGTCTACGACGGCGCGACCGCGCTCGCGGAAGCGGCGATCATGGCGGTGAACGCGACCGGCCGCAAAGCGGTCCTCGTCTCGAGCGCGGTTCATCCGAACTACCGCGCCGTGCTGCGCACGTACGCCGAAGGGCTCGAGCTCGCCGTCGACGAGCTGCCGTACGGCGCGGACGGGCGCACCGATCTCTCCTCGCTCGACGCCGCGCTCGCCGGCGGACGCTACGCCGCGCTCGTCGTGCAGTCGCCGAACTTCTTCGGCACGATCGACGCGCTGCCGCGCGGCGCCGCCGAGAAGGTCAAGGCGACGAAAACGGTCGTGATCGGCGTCGTCGCCGAAGCGATGTCGCTGGCCGCGCTGGCGGCGCCGGCGTCGTGGGGCGCGGAGATCTGCGCCGGCGAAGCCCAGTCGTTCGGCAACGCGATCGCCTACGGCGGACCGCACGTCGGCTTCATCGCCGCGACGAACGAGCACCTGCGCCGCATCCCCGGCCGGCTCGCCGGCAAGTCGGTCGACGTGAACGGCAAAACGGCGTACGTGCTCACGCTGCAGGCGCGCGAGCAGCACATCCGGCGCGAGAAAGCAACCTCGAACATCTGCACGAACCAGGCGCACTGCGCGCTGTGCGCGACGGTCTACCTCGCCGCGATGGGCAAGACCGGCTTGCGCGACTGCGCCGCGCTCAACCTCGCGCGCACGAGCGAGCTGCGCGAGAAAGTCACCTCGCTCGACGGCTTTTCGGCCCGTTTCGACGGCCCGGTCTTCAACGAAGTCGCCGTGCGCGTCCCGGGCCGCGCGCGCGACGTGCTACAGGCGCTGGAAGAGAAGAATATCCTCGGCGGGATCGATCTCGGGCGCTTCTACCCCGAGCTCGACGACTGCATCCTCGTGACCGCGACCGAGCTCACCACGAGCGACGACGTCGACCGCCTCGTCACCGCCCTTTCGGAGATTCCCGTCCGTGCCGCTGCCCGCGTTTGACACCCCGCTGATCTTCGAGACCGGCCGGGACGGCCGCGCAAACTGCTATTTGCCCGAAGGCCCGCCGCTCGAGGAGCTGCTGCCGAAGGACGCGCTGCGCGAGGAGCTTCCGCTTCCCGACAACAGCGAGCTCGACGTCGTGCGCCACTTCACCCGGCTCTCGCAGAAGACGTTCGGGATCGACACGGCGTTCTATCCGCTCGGCTCGTGCACGATGAAGTACAACCCGCGGGTCAACGACGCGATGGCGAATTTGCCGGCGCTGCGCGACCTGCACCCGTTCGCGCCCGACCACGCCGCGCAAGGCGCGCTCGCGATCATGTGGGAGCTCGAGCGCGCGCTCAGCTCGCTCTTCGGGATGGCGGCGTTCTCGTTGAACCCCGCAGCGGGCGCGCACGCCGAGCTGGCCGCGCTGCTGATCGCCAAGGCCTACTTCAAGGCCAAGGGCGAGCCGCAGCGCAACGTCGTCGTCGTCCCGGACACCGCGCACGGCACCAATCCCGCTTCCGCCGCGATGGTCGGCTTCAAGGTGCTCTCGCTCAAGTCGGACGCGCAGGGCCGCGTCGATCCCGCGGAGATGCGCAAGGTCGTCGGGCCCGACACCGCGGTCTGCATGATGACGAACCCGAACACGCTCGGGCTCTTCGAGCCGCGCATCCACGAAGTCTCCGACGTCGTGCACGCAGCCGGGGGCTTGATGTACTACGACGGCGCGAACGCGAACGCGCTGATGGGGAACACGCGGCCGGGCGACATGGGGTTCGACCTCATGCACCTCAACCTGCACAAGACGTTCACCATCCCGCACGGCGGCGGCGGCGCGGGCGCCGGCCCGGTCGGCGTCGCGGAACATCTCGTGCGGTTTCTGCCGAACCCGGTGGTGCGCGCGCACGACGCCGACGGCAAAGACGTCGACGCGAGCGGCTGGCGCGAAACCGCCGAGCTCACCTTCGCGCTCGACTTCGACCGCCCCGACGCGATCGGGACGATGCGCTCGTTCTGGTCGAACTTCGCCCACATGGTGCGCGCGCTCGCCTACACGTACGCCAACGGCGCCGACGGCCTCGAACAAGTCTCCAAGCTCGCGGTCCTGAACGCGAACTACATCCGCGCTTCGATTCGCGACGTGATCGACGTTCCGTACGACGAGATCAACCGCCACGAGTTCGTCGCCTCGGCGCAGACGCTCAAGCGCGAGACCGGTGTGCGCGCGCTCGACGTCGGGAAGGCGCTGCTCGACCGCGGCTACCACGCGCCGACGGTCTACTTCCCGCTGATCGTCCCGGAATGCCTGATGATCGAGCCGACCGAGACGGAATCGAAGGAGACGCTCGACGAGTTCATCGCCGCGCTGCGCGAGATCGTCACCACCGCCAAGGCCGACCCCGAAAAGATCCTCGAAACGCCGGTCAACACCGCGGTCGGCCGCATCGACGAGACCCGCGCCGCCCGCCAGCCCGATTTACGATGGCGGCCGCCGCAAACGCCCTGAGCGGTCAGCCGCGGCAGCGCTGGGCGATCGGGAGGAACGTTTTCGCGGACTGGTTCTCGTAGTAGCGCACGACGTTCGACATGTCGCCGCTCCACTGGTTCATCACTTGCTTGTCGCTCAGGTTGTTGCCGAGCAGCACCGGCATCCCGGGCGGCGCGGTCAGCGCGGGGAGCGGCTGCGCCGTCGCTTGCATCTGCGGGATGCGGCTGTTCCCGCCGAACGCCGAGGTCGAGGTGTCGATCCCGTTCTTCGCGATCGCGACGCGCTGCCGCATGACGAACTCGTTCAAGGTGTACGCGCGGCTGGCGACCGCTTCGTAGAGCTCCTCGAGCGCGCGCTTCTCGGCGACCACGTCGGCATCGCCGGTGTTGCGGAAGCGCGGATCGCCCAAGGCCTTGCTGATGGTTTGCGCTTCCTCCATCAGCTTCGTCGCGTCGCCGTCGATCCGCGCCAGCGCGGACTCGCGGTAGATGTCGGCCCGGTGCAGCGGGTCGGAGACGAGCTCGGCGTAGTCCGGCAGCCGCTTGCGCGTCTGCTCGAACGTGACGTCGGAACGCCGCGCGGCGGCGAACGAGGGGATGATCAGGTCGCGCATTGCCGCGCAGGCGGGCGTTGCCGAGCGGACGCGGCCGATGTTCGGCAGCGGCGGCGCGGTCGAGCCGGGCGCGGCGAACGGCTCCAGCGTTCCGAGCGGGAACGGCGTCGGCGTCGGCGCGGCGGCCAGCGCGACCATGAGAGCGACGGAAGAGGCGAGAGCGTGCACGCCGCTTCTTTCCACGAAGGCGCGCCGCCGCACCTCGGGAAGTGCGCGGCATGAACCGTGCCGACTTGCTCAAGAGCGCGTCGCTCTCGTGTAGTGCGCTCGCGCTTTCCGAGGGAGCGACCGTCGTCGCGGCCGACGCTGCCGCCGGCACGGCTGCCGACGCGGAGCTGAACCAGCTGCTGGCCGAGGACCGGCGCGACTTCTACCGCCGTCATCCCGAAACGGCGTCGCTCGAAGGCGACCGCTCGGGCGACGACCGCTGGGACGACCCGTCCGAAGCGGCCGCCGCCGCGGAGGCCGAGCACCAGCGCGGCGTTCTCGCGCGGCTCGCGCGCTTCGACCGGGCGCGCCTCTCGGAGACGGGCCGCACCAACCTCGAGCTGTACGCCGAGCAGTTGCGCGACGGCGTTCAAGGCTACGAGCTCAAGACGTACCTGTTCGCGCTCAACCAGCGCGGCGGCGTGCAGACCGACGTCGCCCTGGTCGACAGCTTGCCGTTCGCGACCGCGCACGACTACGAAGCGTGGGCGGCGCGCGTCGACGCCTGGCCGCACAAGGTCGACGCGACGGTCGGCGTGCTGCGCGAGGCGATCGCGCGCCGGATGCTGTGGCCGCGCGTGGTGATGGAACGCGTCCCGGCGCAAATCGACCGCCAGCTCGTCGCGCCGGAGCAGCACCCGTTCTTCGCGCCGTTCGCGCGCGTTCCGGCGAGCGTGCCGGCCGCCTCGGCGGCGAGCTTGCGCCAGCGCGTGCGCGCGTCGATTGCACACGGCGTGATTCCGGCGCTGCGCCGGCTGCGCGCGTTTTTCACCGACGCGTATCTGCCGGCGGCGCCGAGCGAGGTCGGGCTCGCGCGCGTTCCGAACGGCGAAGCGATCTACGCGTACCTCACGCGCGTCAACACCACGACGGCGCTGGCGCCGCGCGCGATCCACGAGCTCGGGCTGCGCGAGGTCGCGCGCATCCGCGGCGAGATGGAAGCGGTCGCGCCGCGCACCGGCTACTCCGGCTCGCTGCAAGCGGTCTTCGCGGCGATGCGCGCCGATCCGAAGAACTACCACCAGAACGCCGACGAGCTGCTGCTGGCATACCGCGCGCTCGCCAAGCGCATCGATCCGGAGCTGGTGCGGTTCTTCCACGTGCTGCCGCGGATGCCGTACGGCGTCACGCCGATCCCGGCCGCGATCGCGCCCGACGCGACGACCGCGTACTACCAGCCGGGCGCGCTCGACGGCACGCGCGCCGGGATGTACAACGTGAACCTGTACCGCCCCGACCAGCGGCCGATCTACGAGATGCCGGTGCTGACGCTGCACGAAGCCGTGCCGGGACACCACTTGCAGTTCGCGCTCGCCGCCGAGCTCGGCGCGCTGCCGGAGTTTCGCCGCGCGGCGTACTACGTCGGTTACTCCGAAGGCTGGGGTTTGTACGCCGAGTCGCTCGGCGACGCGTTCGGCTTGTACGACGATCCGAAGGCGAAGCTGGGCGCGCTCAGCTACGAGATGTGGCGCGCGGTGCGGCTCGTGGTCGACACCGGAATGCACGCGTTCGGCTGGTCGCGCGACCGCGCGATCGCGTATTTTCTCGACAACGCCGCGAAGACCAAGCTCGACGTCGTCAACGAGATCGACCGCTACGTCACCGATCCCGGTCAGGCGCTCGCGTACAAGATCGGCCAGCTGAAGCTGTTGGAGCTGCGCGAGCGCGCGCGCCGGCGGCTCGGCGCGCGCTTCGACCTGCGCGACTTCCACGGCGTCGTCCTGGGCGCGGGCTCGCTCCCGCTCGACGTCCTGGAGCGCCGCGTCGACGCCTGGCTCGCGGAGCCCCGGCCGGTCCGGACGGCGTGACGAAATTTCACCGTTCTCCTCGCGGAGAATGCGGAGCAGGCGTCGTATTACCCGGACATGGCTAGGCGCCCGACGCCGACTCTTACCGAGGCCGAGTACCGCCTCATGGACATCTTGTGGGACCTCGGCAACGCCACGGTCTCCGACGTGCACGCGCGGCTCGAAGACCGCCCCATCGCGTACACGACCGTCCTCTCGACGCTGACGATCCTCGAGCGCAAGGGGTACGTCAAGCACACGACCCGCGGGAAGGCGAACGTCTACAAGCCGCGCGTCGAGCGCGACGCCGCCCGCCGCACCGTCGTCGAGAACGTCCTGGCGACGTTCTTCAACGGCTCGCCGCGCGCGCTGATGCTCAACCTGCTCGACTGCGAGCGGCTCAGTCCGGACGAGGAGCGGCGGCTGCGCACGCTGCTCGAGGCCGAAGCCTGAACGCATCGGCTGCGGCGCTCGCCGGGCTCGCCGCCCTCGCCGCCAGCGTCCCCATCGCCGCCGGCGGGTTGTTCGCCGCCCGGCCGTTCCGGCTCGCCGCGACCCGCTACCGCGTCCTCGCGGCAGCGTTCTCGATCGCCGCCGCCGTCGGGCCGCTGGCGTTCGCCGCCGCCCGGCTTCGCGCGGCGGCGCCCTCGGGCGGCCAGGCCGCCGCGGCCGGCGTCCTTTCCCTCGCAGCGCTGCCGGCGGTGCTGCTGGTCGGGCTGATCGCGGCCGGGCTGCTGTTCGTGCTGGGGCTCGACGTGGTGCGGCTGCGCCGGGTGAAGCGCGGCGCGCTCCCGCTCGGCTCGGTGGCGGTGCGCCGCGCCCGCATCGGCACCTCGCGGACCGTCGCGACGCCGACCGCGATCGGCTACCTGCACCCCGCCGTCGTCCTGCCCGACGGGTTCCGTGACCGGGTCGACGCCAGCGAGTGGGAAGCCGTCCTCGCGCACGAATGCGCGCACCTCGCCCGCCGCGACGACTGGGCCAAGGCGCTCCAGAGTGCCGTCTTGCGCGCCGGCTGGTGGATGCCCGGGCTCTGGGTTCTCTCGCGCGCGCTCGACCTCGAGCGCGAGCTGGCCAGCGACGAGCGCGCCGTCGGCGCCGGCGGCGCTCGCCGCTACGCGGCCTGCCTGCTGCGGCTGGCGACCGCGCGCGGCACCGATGCGGTCGCGCCCGGCCTGTGGGGCCGGCGCTCGCACGTCGCGATCCGAGTCGAACGGCTGCTCCGGCCGGTCACCGCCGGCGCGCCGGTCGTGCGCGCGGCCGCGCTCGGCGCGTTCACCGCACTCGCGCTCGCGGTGCTGGGCGCGGCAATCGTCGTCGTGCCGGGCACCGGCCCGCAACCGGTGATCGCCCACGTCCGGCCGGTCGCCGCGCACGTCTTCGTCATCGCGCACGCGGCCGTTCACCGCCCGCTTCACCAGGGCGCGCACGCCCGCCGCTTCGCACCGCCGCGCGTGATCTCGTTCGTCGAGCAGCCTGCCGCGGCCAAGGCCGCACTGCCGGCTGCAGCGGCAGCCACCGCGGCTCCGAGCGCCGCCGCGGCGCCGGCCCATCGCGTCTCCGATGCGACTCGCGCCGTCGTCGGTGCCGCCGTCCCGGCTGAAAGCCCGTCCAGGGCGAAGGCCAAGCAACCGGCGGTCGTCGCGTTCGTCGCGCCGGTTCAGGGCTCGGCCGCCGCGCCCGCGCGTCGGCTCCCGGAGAGCCGGCCGGCGGCGAGCCGAGCCGACGTCTCGCCGGAGCCGCTGACGTACGCCGTTGCCGCGCCGCCGCGCCGCTGCGCGACCTGCTTCGGGCCGTTGCGCTCACCGGACGCCGTCCCGCCGGCGGCGCCGGCCTTCACACCCCCGTCGGTGGCGACCGGAACCGGTAGCTCCGCCATCGCCGCCGGCGATCCCGGGCTCGGGATCGTCGACCTCAACCCGGGCTTGATCTGGTACCGGACGCCGGCGCGCGTCATCCAGCTGCCGTAGCCCGAACTGAGCCCTCCGGCGCTCGGTTCTTCTTGGGACCGCGCGCTATACTGAGAGAAAGCCGGCCCGGAACATCGGGCTGGATCTGTCTCTCGGGAATCGTGATGCGGATCAAGTACGAGGTCTCCGCCGGCGGGCTGGTGCTCCGGCGGAACGGAAACTCTTTGGAGGCGCTCCTCATCGGGCGCGGCGAGCCTCGCGTTTGGTCGCTGCCGAAGGGCCACGTCGAGCCGCGGGAGACGCACGAGCAGGCCGCGCTGCGCGAGGTTCGCGAGGAGACCGGCTGCTGGGCCGAGATCCTGTCCAAGCTGTCAGACATCTCGTACTGGTTCTACCTGAACCGCACCAAACACAAGAAGTCGGTCCACTTTTACCTGATGCGCTATCTCTCGGGCGACACCGCCAACCACGACCACGAGGTCGACGAGGCCCGCTGGTTCGAGATCAAGGCCGCCAAGAAAGCCCTGAAGTACGTCAACGAGAAGCGCCTGGTCGACTTGGGCCTGGAGTGGCTGGAGCAACAGGGCGGCAGCATCTTCGAGCCCGAGACCGTCACCGCAGCCCAGTCCGTGGGAGAAACCAGCGCATAGGGTCGACGGCATGGGCGGACCGGAGCGAAGCGAGGACCGCGAAGGGTTCGCGGGACGCGAACCCACGATGACTGAAACCGCTGCCTTGGACGAGCGCGCTTTGCGCGTCTCCGTCGACGTGTTCGACGGTCCCCTCGACCTGCTGCTCAACCTCGTCAAAGAGCGCCAGCTCGACATCGCAACGGTGCCGCTGGCGACCGTCGCGGACCAGTACCTGGCCTACATCCACGCGATGGAAGCGCTCGACGTCGAGCTCGCGGCCGACTACCTCGTCGTCGCCGCGACGCTCGTCTTCCTGAAGTCGAAGGCGCTGCTCCCGCCGATCCCGATCGAGCTCGCCGGCGAGGGCGAGGAGTCGGCCGAGGCGATCGAGGCGCGGCTGCGCGAGCGCCTGATCGCGTACTCGAAGTACCGCGACGTCGGCCAGGACCTGCGCGCGCGCGCCGCCGAGGCCTCGGCGTACTACCTGCGCCCGGACGGCGGCGACCCGACGGCCGAGCTGGTTCAGCGCTACCGGATCGACGCGGGGAAGCTGGCCGGCGCGCTCGCCGCGGCACTGCGCGCCGCCAAGCCCGAGAAGCGCACGATCGTGCGCGAGCGGGTCTCGCTGAACGAGCAGATGGACCTGGTCGCGCGGGCGGTCCGCCGCGCGGGCCGGGCCTCGTTCTTCGGGCTCTGCGCGGGGCTCGACCGGCTCGCGATCATCGTCACCTTCCTGGCCGTCCTGGAGCTGGTCCGGCGCGGGCGCGTTCGCGTCGCGCAGGCCGAGGCGTTCGAGGACATCGAGCTGCTCCCGCCGTTCGAGGAGAACCATGCAGCCTGAGCTGGTCGACACCGGCAAGCTGCAGCGCGACCTCGAAGCGCTGCTGTTCGTCGCCTCCGAAGCGCTCTCGATCAAGCAGCTCGCCAAGTTGACGGGGGCCGAAGAGTCCGCCGTCGCGCTGGCGGTCTCCAAGATCGAAGAGGAGTTCGC
Organism: Candidatus Eremiobacterota bacterium; assembly: GCA_019235885.1. Classification (GTDB taxonomy): domain Bacteria; phylum Vulcanimicrobiota; class Vulcanimicrobiia; order Vulcanimicrobiales; family Vulcanimicrobiaceae; genus Vulcanimicrobium. Next base: position 12,184 of record JAFAKB010000009.1, read on the forward strand.
CCACCGCGGGATCGTGGTGCGGTTCGCCGGGGGCGGCTACCGCTTTGCCAGCGCCCCGGCGGCGCGCGAGGCCGTCGAGGCGTACTTGCTGCCGCCGAAGTCCAACCTCTCGCCGGCCGCGCTGGAGACGCTCGCGATCGTCGCCTACACGCAGCCCTGCACCAAAGGCGAGATCGAGGACGTGCGCGGCGTCAGCGCCGACTCGGTGATCGCCACCCTGCTCGACCGGCGCTTCATCGCCGAGTCCGGGCGCCGGGAGACCCCCGGGCGGCCGCTGCTCTACAAGACGACCCCCGAGTTCCTGGAGTCCTTCGGATTGAACTCGCTCGACGAGCTGCCGCAGATCGACGTCGAAGCAGGCGTCCCGCTGGAGCTCGCCTTCCCGGTCCCCACGGTGGCGAGCGCGGCGGCAACTTTCGAGCCTTCGGCGGCGGTCCAAGCCGGTGAATACGAAGAGTCCGAGACGGACGAACAGCACAATCCGCCGGTCGAGACGACCGTCGAACCAGAAACGGAGCCACAACCATCAGCGGTCTAGCCGCAACGAGTCTCGTCCCCGCCGACGTGTGGGCGACGATCGACCACAACTGCCAGCGCGTCGCGCTGACCCATGAACTGATCCAGCCGGGCGAGCAGTTCGCCCTCACCGCCGACCAAAAGAAAGCGGTCGAAACCATCACCGCCGCGCTCGACGACGGCACCTTCGAGTTTCTGCTCAAGGCGCCGACCGGCTCGGGCAAGACCGAAGTGATGCTGCGCGTCGCGGTCGACACGATCTTGGCGACCGGCGGCTACGTGGTGATCCTCGCGCCGACGCGCGACCTGATCCGCCAGCACGTCACCTACTTCACCGAACGCCTCCAAGGGACTGGGATCGGCGTCGGCCAGATTCACGGCGGCGCCGCGCCGGCCGAGCGCCGTGCCGTCGAAGCGGGGATCGAGAACGGCTCGATTCACGTGGTGGTCGGCTCGGCGATGATGCTGACGATCGACCGCCACTGGGAGATCATCGACAAGAGCGATCTGCTGGTGATCGACGACGTCAACGCGTTCGACGAGCGCGAGCACCTGCGGCTGCTCGAAGACCTCGACTGCCCGATGCTCTTCGCCTCGGCGACGCCCGACGAGCTGCGGCGCTTCCTGGAGCGGATCGGCGCGCTCGACAACGTCGTGTCGATGAAGAAGATGCCGTTCGACGTCCTGCCGACCAAAGTCCACAAGGTGGAAGGCGTGTGGGGCGAGCCGCCGGCCGAGCAGCTCTCGCGCGCCGACACGCTGATTCGCGAGCATCTCGCGCGCGGCTCCCGCATCTTCGTCATCGGCCGCACGCGCGGCGACGTGCCGCGCTTGGCGGAGCGTTTGGAGCAGACCTACGACATCGACGTCGAGCAGCTGCGCGGCGACATGGCGGACACCAGCGAGCAGAGCCGGCGCTACCGCCGCAAGGGCGTGAAGGTCAACGACGTCGGGACGCGGATCGCGATGATGAACAGCTTCCGCAGCAAGTCGCCGGCGGTGCTCGCCGCCACGAACCTGATCGGCAGCGGGATCGACATCCCGGCGGCGGACTTGATCGTCATCACCGACTCCGACGCGTTCGGCGAGTCGGAGATCGAGCAGCTGATCGGCCGCGTCGGGCGGCGCGAACGCCCTTCCGACGCCGTGCTGCTGACCGGGACGACGTTCGAGAAGAACCCCTCGCGCGCGATGGCCTCGCCGCGGGCGAAGAGCTTCATGCCGGCCGGGATGCGCGCCCGCCAGTTCAACTTCGGCCGCCGCCGTTAGCACGTGAAAATCGGTTCGCACATCCGCGTTGCGAACGGCTACGACGCGGCGCTCGCGTACGCGCAGCGCCTGGGCTGCACGACGATGCAGATCTTCGCGGGCAACCGAAGACCTACCGCGTCGGCGCGATCGACACGCCGGCGCTGCAGCGCTTCGCCGCGGCGCGCCAGGCGGCCGGCATCGCGCCGGCCGCGATCCACACCTCGTATCTGATCAACCTCGCCAGCGACGACAAGAAGATCGTCGCCAGCTCGCTGAAGCTGCTGAAGAACGACTTGAAGGTCGCCGCGGCCGGCGAGCTCGCGTACGTCAACACGCATTTGGGCTCGTACGGCACGCGCGACCGCAAGGACGGTTTCGCCACGGTGGTCGCCGCGCTCGAGGCGGCGCTGGACGGGATCGATCCCGGCGTTCACTTGGTGATGGAGAACAGCGCCGGGGCGGGCCAGCTCTGCGGCGGGACGATCGAGGAGCTGGGCGGGTTCGTGCGCGCCGTCGGGCACCCCAACCTGCGCGTCTGCCTGGACACGGCTCACACTTGGGCGGCCGGCTACGCGATCGACACCAAGGACGGCGTCGAGCGGTTCTTCGAGCTCGTCGAACGCGAATTGGGGCTGGACCGCGTGGTGATGTTCCACTTCAACGACACGCAGATCGAGCTGGGCGGCCACCGCGACCGGCACTGGCACATCGGGGAAGGCCGGATCGGGATCGAGGGTTTCCGGGCGATCGTCGCGCATCCGGGAGTCCAAGGAAAGATCGCGATCCTCGAGACGCCGGGTGAGGAAGAGGACGACGCGCGGAACATCGGTACGCTTCGAACCGTGCTGGAGGGATCGTTGGCATGAGTGAACAGCCCGAACGCCGCCACGCCAAGCGGGTCGCGATCCGGCTGCCGGTCGTCTACCGCGGTCCCGACGGCGCGCCGAAGCACGGCACGACCGAAAACGTCTCGCGGCGCGGGATGCTGCTGGTCGCGCAGGAGCAGTCGCCGGAGGGGACGCGGCTGCGGGTCGCGATCACCGGGCTCGACGGCCGCGAGCGCGAGATCGGCGTCGAGGTCGTGCGCTCGACCCCTGACGGGCGCGTCGCCGTCTCGGTCGCCGACAGCGACGCCGCGGAGATCGACGCGATCGTCGAGGCCGAGGAGTCTTCCTCCGAAGGCTGATCGCGCGGCGCTGCGATGATCGTTCATTTTGACCTTGACGCCTTTTATGCGTCGGTCGCGCAGCGCGACGATCCTTCGCTGCGCGGCGTGCCGCTCGCGGTCTCCGGCAGCTCGCGGCGAGCGGTGGTGCTGACCGCGTCGTACGAAGCGCGGCCGTTCGGCGTGCGTTCCGCGATGCCGCTGTACCGCGCGCTGGAGCTGTGCCCGCAGCTTACCGTCGTGCCGCCGAACTTCGCCGCCTACCGGGAAACGTCGGAACGCGTCTTCGCGATCTTCGAGGACGGCGCGCGCGCGGTCGAAGGACTCTCGCTCGACGAAGCGTTCTGCGACGTGCCCGGCGACGATCTGGAGGCGGCGGTCGCCTTCGCGCAGCGCGTTCGCGCGCGCGTGCGCGACGAAGTCGGATTGACGGTGAGCGCCGGGGTCGCGACGGGAAAGATGGTCGCGAAAATTGCGAGCGATGCGAACAAGCCGGACGGGTTGACGATCGTGCCGCCCGGCACGGAAGCGGAGTACCTCGCGCCATTGCCGGTCGGACGGTTGTGGGGCATCGGGCCGAAGACGCAGCCGCGGCTCGAAGCGGCGGGGATCCGCACGATCGGCCAGGTCGCCGCGCTCGACGACGCGCGCTTGTACGAGCTGTTCGGGCGCGGCGGGCTGTTCTACCGCGACCTTGCGCGCGGGATCGACGAGCGCGAGGTCGATTCATCGCGCGAGCGCAAGTCGATCTCCACCGAAGAGACGTTCGAGTACGACGAGCGCGACGAGTCGCGCATCCTCGCGCTGCTGCGCGCGCAGGCCGACGAGCTCGCCCGCGATCTGCAGGTGAGGCAGCTGCGCGCCTCGACCGTCGGCGTGAAGATCAAGCGCGCGGACCACACCGTCACCGGCCGCCAAACCTCGCTCGTCGTCGCGACCAACGACGCCGACGCGATCCACGACGCCGCGGTGTGGTGCTGGCAGCGCGCCGGCATGTACGACGTGCCGATCCGCCTCCTCGGCACCCGCGTCGCCTCGCTGACCGACGAAGAAGCCCGCGAGCTGCGGCTGTTCTGAGCGGGATCGCGGCGAGGGGCCCAGGTTCGTACCAGCATTCGAGGCGAACCTACGGCTGAGCTATGAGGCGCGTGAACGCCATTCGGCGGGTCGTGGCGGTTCTGACGGCGGGCGGGTTGCTGTGCGCCGCCCCCGCCGCTGCGGAGCGGCAGGGTTATCTCGTGACGATCGCCGGACGCGTCGTGTCGGTCGACCGCGCGCACGGAACGATCGTGCTGCGACACGGGATGCTCGAGACGACGTCACCGGGTGTCGAGACGTGTCTGGTGCCGCCGCGCTTGCTGAAGTACTTTCGCGCCGGGATGGAGCTGACGGCGCGGGCGGACACGAGCCGGCGGCCGTGGCGGCTGACCGAGGTGCAACATTTTCACGTGCGGCGCGAGCCGCCGGCGCACGATCCTCGTCTGGCATTCCTTTTCGGTGAGGTGGCCGATGAACGAGCGAAATAGCGCCGCGCCGCCGCAGCGTTCGCGGCGCGGGCTGCTGACGTACGGGCTCGCTTCGCTGTTGGTCGCGGTCGGCATTTTCATGGGAGTCGTGGCCGACCGGATGGTGCAGCGCCACGAGACGCTGCCCGAGGCGATCGTGCAGCAGATCGTGCGCGTTCCGACGGCGCAGGAGGCGTTTCACAAGGACCGCGTCTACCTGCTGCTGCTCGGCATCGACTACGACTACGACGTTCACGACCAGCCGTTTTCCTCGCACGCGCGCAGCGACACCATCATGGCCGCCGGGCTCGACTTCGCGGCGAAGCAGGCGCGTTTGGTATCGGTCCTGCGCGACACCGACGCGACGGTCAACGGCCGCGAGACGAAGATCAACGCCGCGTACTCGGAAGGCGGCGTGAAGCTTGCCGACGCGGTGATCGGCAACTTTCTCGGGCTGCCGGCCGACGCGCGCGGCCGGCACTTCGACCGCTACGTCGTCGTGCGCGTGAACGCGATGAAGGACTTGGTCGACGCGATCGGCGGCATCGACGTCCCGGTCACCGAAACGCTGAACTACGACGACAACTGGGGCCATTTGCACATTCATTTCAAGCCCGGGCTCGTCCACATGAACGGCGAGCAGGCGCAAGGGTACGTTCGTTTCCGGCACGACGAGTGCAGCGACCCGTGCCGCACCAAGCGCCAGCAGCAAGTCGTTCGCATCCTCCTCGACAAGCTCAAGCGCGACCGCGTGAACGACTTGATTCACGGCGGCGCACTGGTGGACGTGTTCCGGCGCGACGTCGACACGAACTTGAGCCCGGACGAGATCAAGGCGCTGGCCTGGACGTTCAAGGACACGCCGACCGCCTCGCTGCTGCACGCCGACACGATCGGGTACGTCGGCACGAAACAGACGCTGGACGGGGAGACGGTCGTCCCGGACGAGCAGCAGCGCGCGACGCTCGTCGCCGGCTTGCTGGGCCCGTACACCGCGGCGAAGGCGCTGCCGAGCGGCGTCGCCGCCGTCAATCCTTCGGCGGTTCACGTCGTGGTCGAGAACGGGAGCGGCGTGCGCGGAGCCGCGACGCAGGTGGCGGAGATGCTGCGCAGCCGCGGCTACGTCATCGATGCGGTCGGCGACGCCGACTCGTACGGCTACGACACGACGCAGATCGAAGACGCCTCGGCCTCCTCGGAGCGGGGTGCGCGGCTGCGCGCCGACCTCGGCTTCGCCGCGGCGGTCCTTACGACGCCCAAGCGGAGCGCGAAGGACAACGACGCGGTCCGTATCGTCGTCGGCCGCGACTACGCAAGCAAGACGCCGTAAAGGCGAAGACGGCGTAATCGCGCGGCGTGACGCGGCGCGTTAGACGTGATCCGAGCTCCAACACGGGTCGGCGGTTTCCCGCTGCACGCTCGCTCGGGCTCGAAACGCTGCGCGAAAGGGCGCGCTGAGCGGGAGGACCATGGCGATCGCGGTCGTGCGCGCGCGGACGGCGCCGCGCGGCAGCGCGTCGCGCGCGACCGCCGGCGGGAGCCAGCCGCGGACCGTGCGCAAGTCGCCGGCGGCGGCGCGCAACAGCGGTTGGATCGTGGCGGCGTCCTCGTCGCGCGCGTACGCGAGCTCGTCGAGCACGAACGCGTCGGAGGACGGGACGCGCCGTCCGCTCACGTACGCGGCGAGCCCCCGAGCGCGCCGCGCGCCGAGCTGCACCAGCTGGCCGGCGTGCTCGCGCGAGGCAACGCGCAGCCGCTGCCACTCCCAGTCCAGCGGCGTGCGTTCGAACCGAAACGGCCGGCGCGCGTCGAGCGCTGCGAACACGCGCCGCATCGCGGTGCCCTCACCGGCGCCGAGCGCCACGATGTCGACTCGCTCGGACGAAAGCCTGTCCGCGCGCAACGAGATCGTGCGCGAGGGCAGCGCGACGAAGCCGAGCTTCTCGTAAAATACCGGATGGACGTCGCTGAACAAGTAGACGAGATCCGTACCGCCGGCGCGCTCGGCGTCGAGAAACGCTGCGATCAGCGCGGTCGCGCAGCCGCGCCCGCGTAGCTTCTCGGGCGTGAACACCGCGCCGATGCCGGCTGCGGCGTACGTCCGTTCGCCGCAGCGCAGCACGCGCTCGTAGCGCTTGCACGCCGCGACCAGCGTGCCGTCGACGCGCAGCCCCAACGTGCGAAACCGCCGCTTGCCCCACGCCGAGGATGCCGTCGCGCGAAACTCGGCGGCGTACTCGTCGAACGTACGCGCACCGGCCCACAGCGCTGCGGTCTGAGGCAGCACCGTGCGGACGTACTCGTCGGCAGAGATGACGTCGAGCTGGAGACTGCCGCGGGTCACGCCTCACCGTCCGACGATGAGCGCGGGCAGCCCTTCGCGCCTGCCGAGATCGGCTACACGAACGCCAGCGTGGGGTAGGTTCCGTTCAGTACGTCGGTCGGGTTGCGCCCGAGCCACTTCTCGATCACCGTCGCGTAGACGGCGCGGAAATCGGTCGAGAACTTCAGGTCGCCGTGGTCGAGGTCGGTCAGCGAGGGATGCTCGCCGTAGATGCCGCCCTTCACGCCGCCGCCGACGATGAACAGCGGCATCGCGGTGCCGTGATCGGTGCCGTTCGAGGCGTTCTGCGCGACGCGCCGGCCGAACTCGCTGAACGTCATCGTCAGCACCTTCTTGTCGAGCCCGTGCGCGGCGAGGTCTTGGTAGAACGAGACCAGGCCGTCACCGAGATAGCCGAGCAGCCGGTCTTGCTGCGCGCGCTGGCCGGCGTGGGTGTCGAACGAGCCGAGCGAGACGAATACGATCTTCGAGCCGGCGGTCGAGCCGATCAGCTTCGCCGCCAGCGCGAGCTGCTGCGCGAAGCCGTTGTTCGCGTACGTTGCTTTGTTGGTGAACTCGGCGGTCTGCTTGCGCAGCGTGTCGCCGCCGTGGTACGCGTCGCGCGCGGTCTGCGCGATCATCGCCAGGTACGGCGACTGGCCGGGCTTCGCGCCGTCGTACAGCACGCCGGCGCTCTGCTTCGAAGCCAGATCGCGGCCGGTGTTGTAGCCGAACGCGTTGAGCGCGCCGATCGCCGGCACCTCGACGTGCGAGGCGACGAGCGCCGCCGGCAGCACGTCGCCGAGCGAGACCGCCTCGAACATCGAGGCCGGCTTGGCGTTCGCGAAGCGCTTGTCGAGATAGCGCCCGAGCCAGCCGTACTGCTGCGGGCGATCCGGCGAGGCGGTCTCCCAAATCTGCGTCGCCTCGAAGTGCGAGCGGTTGGGATTCGGATAACCGACGCCTTGCACCAGCGCGACGCGGCCCTGCCGGTAGAGCTCGTTCAGCCCTTTGAGCGCGGGGTTCAGGCCGATGCGGTCGTCGAGCTTCAGCACCTGCGCATCGGCGATGCGGATCGCCGGACGGACGCGGTGGTACGCGTCGTCGCTCCACGGCACGACGGTGTTGAGCCCGTCGTTCCCGCCGCCCATCTGCACGACGACCAGCACGTTGTCCGGGTCGACGCTCGTCCCGAACGCGGG
>JAFAKB010000010.1 GCA_019235885.1 Candidatus Eremiobacterota bacterium
CGGCGTCGTGCGCATGAGCGAGCCGGTCTCGCATCCGGAGTTCCCGGGCGCGCGCGTCTTCTCGCCGCTGATCGCGGTCGTCGACGCGTCGGATCGCGAGCGGTACGGCCGCGAGGCGTTCGGGCCGATCGCGTTCGTCGTGCGGACGGCCGACACCGACGAGTCGCTGTGGCTCGCGACCGGCGAGGCGCAGCGGCGCGGCGCGATCACCGCGATCGTCTACACGACCAGCGACGAGGTGCTCGAGAAGGCGGAGCGCTGGGCGCGCGACGGCAAGGTCAACCTCGCGGTGAACCTGACCGGCTCGCTGCTGGTCAACCAGTCGGCCGCGTTCAGCGACTACCACGTCACCGGCGGGAACCCGGCCGGCAACGCGTCGCTGACCGACGCGGCGTTCGTGGCGAACCGCTTCCGCGTCATCGAAACCCGCACCCCGCGCGCGTGAGCGCGCTCGAGCTCGACGCCGGCGCGCTCGCGCGCGCCTGCGCGGCGGCGATGCTCGAGCGCGACGCGGCGTCGCGCGCGCTCGGCGTGGTGATCGACGAGGCGCGGCCCGGCTACGCGCGCGTCTCGCTGACGGTCACCGAGACGATGGTGAACGGGCACGCGATCGCGCACGGCGGGGTCACGTTCACGCTCGCCGACTCGGCGTTCGCGTTCGCCTGCAACTCGCGCAACGAGCCGAACGTCGCGCTGCAAGCGTCGATCTCGTACATCAGCGCGGTGCGGCTCGGCGAGCGGATCACCGCCGAGGCGCAGGAGCGCTCGTCGAAAGCGAAGACCGGCGTCTACGACGTGACGGTCACGCGCGGCGAAGGCGACTTGGTCGCGCTGTTCCGCGGCGTCTGCTATCGAATCAAGGGGACCGTGCTGAGCGGCACGACCGGCGATGCGACCGCGCTGGAGGGAGCCGGCACCTGACCCGGGTCGAGCGCGCGCGCGACGGCACGCTGCTGCTGCGGGGGGAGCCGCTCGGCGCGCATCTGCCGACGTGGAACGCGCTGCTCGACGATGCGGCGCAGCGTGCGCCGCACCGCGCCTTCGTGGTCGAGCGCGACGCGCGCGCGGTCTGGCATGAGCTCACCTTCGCGGACGCCGCGGAGCGCTCGCGCCGCATCGGCGCCGCGCTGCGTGCGCTCGGCGCCTCGGAGTCGCGCCCGGTGATGATCCTCGGCGCGAACGGAATCGAGCACGCGCTGATGACGTTCGGCGCGCTGCGCGCCGGCATTCCGGTCGCGCCGATCTCGCCGGCTGCCGCGCACGGCGGACGGGCGCGGCTGCGCGCGCTCGCGGAGGTCGTGCGGCCCGGCGTCGTCTTCGCATACGACGGTGCAGCGTTCGGCGCCGCGGCGCACGCGGTCGCGGCGGAGGCCGCGTTCGTCAGCGTGACGGAGCCGCTGCCCGGCGTTCCCGCGCACGACTACGCGCGGCTGCTGCACCATCGGCCCTTGCCGCGCGACGCGGTCGCGGTGAGCGGTGAGACCATCGCGAAGATCATGTTCACCGCCGATCTCGCGGACGAGCCGAAAGCCGTGGTGACGACGCACGCGATGCTGTGCGCGATGCTGCAGGGCGTCGCGCAGGCCTGGCCGTTTCTCGACGCGCGCCCGCCGGTAATCGTCGACGCGCTGCCGTGGAGCGGCGCGCTCGGCGGCAACCTCGTGCTGGGAATCGCGCTGCGCGGGGCCGGGACGTTGTACGTCGACGACGGCGGTGCGGCGGAAGGGTTTGCGCGGCGCCAGAGCTTGCGCGCGGAGCTGCAGCCGACGCTAGCGTTCGACGTTCCGCGCGGCTGGTCGGCGTGGGCGCTGCGCTTGCGCGCGGACGACGAGCTTCGGCAGCGCTGGCTCGCGCGGCTTGACCTCGCGTGCTGGAGCGGTGCGCCGCTCGCGCCGGCGGCGCGCGACGCGCTGCGCGCGATCGGCGTCCCGCTCGCGGCGGCATGGGGGATGACCGAGACCTCCGGCCCGGTCGCGCTCAGCGTCGGGGCCCAGCCGAAGTACGACGCGCTCGGCGCACCGCTCCCCGGCGTCGAGCTCAAGCTGGTGCCGCACGGCGACGCCTACGAGGCACGCGTGCGCGGACCGCAGGTGACGCACGCGTATTACTGGCGGCCGGATCGGACGGCGGCGGCGTTCGACGAGGAGGGCTTCTTCCGCACCGGCGATCTGGTGCGCCCGATCGACGCGCGCAAGCCGGCGCGCGGGATCGAGCTCGTGGCGCGCACCGACGGACGCTTCAAGCTGAGCTCGGGCGCTTGGGTGCACCGCGCCGCGCTGCGCGCGACGTTTTTGGCCGAATGCAGCGACGCGGCCGACTTGCTCGTCACCGGCGAAGGACGGGATGAGATCGGGCTGCTGGTGTGTCCATCGGAAGACGCGCTGCGTCTGGACCGCGACGTGCTGCGCGCGCAGATCGCCGGCGCGATGCGCCGCATCGCCCGCGACGACGGCGTCTCGGACAACCCGAGCCGCGCGCTGATCGTGCGCGCGCTCGTCGTGCGCAAACCGCCCGCTGCGCTGGTCGCGCGCCTGCACGCCAGCGAGCCCGACGCCGAGGTCATTGTCGTCTAGCATGCCGCGGAGCATTTGGAATGAACGAGCGTAGCGACGAACCCGCGTATTCCGACGACCAACTTGTCGGTGTCAACGTCGGCGGAACGACGACGAGCGTCGCGCTCGGGACTCCCGAAGGAACGGTGCTCGAACGTATCGCGTGGCCGACGCAGGCGCGTGACGGCGAGGCGCTGTTTGCTGCGATCGTCGCGGCGCTCGAAGAGATCGCGCCGCGCGCGGCGGCGGTCGGCGTTGCGGTCGGCGGCCCGATGGACGCGCGCACCGGAACGGTGATCGGGCCGCCGCATCTCTCCGGGCTGCACGGGTTCCCGCTGGCCTCGCGGCTCCGCGAGCGCATCGCGGTTCCGGTCGCCGTGCATCACGACGCGGCGGCGTGCGCGCTCGCGGAATACCGCTGGGGCGCCGACCGCGGCGTGTCGGGTCTTGCATATCTGACCTGCGGGACGGGGTTCGGCGCCGGGATCGTGATCGACGGGCGCGCACGCTACGGCTCGCGCGGCGCCTCGTCGGAGCTCGGGCACGTGCGGTATCGCGCCGACGGCCCGGACGTGTTCGGCAAGCCGGGTTCGTTCGAGTCGTACGGCGCGGCGAGCGTGCTGCCGAAGCTCGCGCGCCGCCGCGATCCCTCGTTCGACGCCGCGAACGGCGCGGAGGTCGCGGCGCGCGCCGCGCGGGGCGACGCGGTTGCCCGAGCAGCGATCGACGACAACGCCGACGCGGTCGGCGCGGCCTGCGCGCTGCTCGCCGACCTCCTGGTGCTCGACGTCATCGTGCTGGGCAGCCTGGCGACGTACCTCGGCGAGCCGTGGATCGCGCGCGTGCGCGCGACGTTCGCGAGCGAAGCGCTCCCCGAGCGCGTCGCGTCGTGCACGCTGCGCGCGGTGTCGCTTGCGAACCTGCAAGACTTGAGCGGTCTCGCCGCTGCATTGGACGCGCAGAGCGAACGCGGGGAGCGCTGAACGCTTCAGTATCGGCCCAGCAGCCGCTGCTCGCCGCCGATCGCGGCGAGCGCGGCGTGCAGGCGCGCGTCGTCGACGTTCGCCAGCTCGACGAAGAAACGGTAGCGAAACGGAACGCGGCGGTCCGGCCGCGCGATCAGAAAGCGCAGGTCGATCGCGCGGTCGGCGAAGGCGCCCAGCGCGTCGCGCAGCGAGCCGGGCCGGTCCTCCACGGCGATTCCGACGCAGGCCCGGTCGCCGGCGCGTCCACCGCCGCCGGCGTGCACGCCATCGTCGGCGGCAGCGTCATCGGCGCGGCCGATCAGGAAGAAGCGCGTGTAGTTTTCGGATTCGTCCTGGATCGCGCGGGCGAGCACCGTTCCGCCGTGCAGCTCGGCCGCCAGCGCGGGGCCGACCGCCGCGACGGCTCGGTCGGCGAGCGCGACGACGTCGCGCACGGCGCCGGCGGTGTCGGTCGTCGTCGACTGGCTCCAGCCGCGCGCGCCGGCGTAGCGCCGCACCTGCTCCAATGCGACCGGATGCGAGCGAATCTCGCGCACGTCCTCGATGCTCGCGCCGGCGACGCCGATCAAGCACAGCTCGATCGCCAGCATCGTCTCGTCGCGGATGCGAAGCGACGGGTGCTCCCAGAGCAGCTCGTAGTTGCGCGGGACCGGTCCCGCGATCGCGTTCTCGACCGGCAAGATGCCGGATTCGGTCTCGCCCGCAGCGACCGCTTCGGCGACGGCGTCGAACGAGCCGTAGCCGCGCGTCTGCGCGCCGGGAACGAGCGTGCGCGCCGCGATGTCGCTGAACGCGCCGGGATGACCTTGATACGCGACGGCCGGCACGGTGTCGCGCTACGCCGGTGCGTTCGCCGCCGCGCCGAGCCGGAATGCCGCGACGTACGCGCGGAAGATCACGCGGTAGTCGTCGTGCACGAAGCGCACGCTGCGCGGCCCGATGCGCTCGAAGCCCGGCATCAGTTCGACGTAGTCGGCGTTGTGCGTGTAGACGAAGTCGAGCTCGAGCGCGATCGGCGGCTCGAACACGAACGGCTTCGCCTGGGGGAGCCGCCCGAGCGCCTCTTTCGCGCCCGCGAAGATGAGCTCGCGTGCGCGCGCCGGCGAGAGCGAGTTCGTAGCGTAGCGCCCGATCGAGTCTTTCACCGCCACCCCGGTGACCCACGGCATGACGGCTTTCGTCTGCTCGACGCAGGCGCGGTCGCCGGTGATCAGCACCACCGGAACGCCGGCGAGGCCGAGCACCGCCGCGTTCAGCAACGCCTCGCTGCACGGTGTTCCGTTCACCCGCGTCTCGCGCAGCGTCTCGCTGGTGTAGGTGTGGTCGAGTACGGCGTCGTGCGTTCCGACCGCGCCGTGGTACCCGGTGAAGAATGCAGCGCCGAAGCTGGCGTCGATCCCTTCCGCCATCGAGAAGGGCTTGCGGTTGCCGTAGATCATTCGGACGTCGTCGGGAAGCTCGTCCCACAGCACGTTGCGCATCGAGGCGTGCGAGTCGTTGACCAGCACCTCGCGCGCCCCGGCGGCGCGCGCGCCGTCGATCGCCGCGCGCACCTCCTGCGACATCAGCCTGCGATAGTACGGGTACTCCGTCGTGTTCGACGGATCCACTTGCGTCCAGGAGCAGACCGCGGCGGTCCCTTCCATGTCGGCCGAGATGTAGAGCTTCATCCGCCCAGCTGCTGCAGCGCGGCGCGCGCGTCGGCTGCACGCCGGTCGTCGGGGCCGACGATTCTGAGGTAGTGCCGGAAGTCGGCGATCGCGTCGGTGCGCCGGCCGATCGCCTGCAGCACGACGCCGCGGTTGAACAGCGCGGCCGCAAAGTTCGGCCGTTCTTTCAGCACGGTGTCGAGCTGCTTGAGCGCGTCGAGGTCGTGCCCGCTTTGATGCAGCGCGGTCGCATAGTCGATGCGCACGTCGGGGTTGCCGGGATCGAGCGCGAGCGCACGCGCGTAGAGGCCGGCCGCTTTGTCGAACTTTTGCGCGTCGAACTCCATGTTGCCGAGCTGCACCAGCGCGGCCAGGTCCTTCGGGTTGCGCGCCAGTCGCGCGCGCAGCTCGGTGAGCTCCTGCATCACCGGGCCGGGCGGGCCGGCCGGCGTTCCGCCGCCGACGCCGGCGCCCGGCAGCGCGGTCGAACCGCGAACCGGGCCGGTTCCGGTTTGCGGGACGGTGAACGTGCCGGGCGGCTCGGTCGCGAGCGGCGCCGGCGTCGCTTGAATGCGCGCGTCGCCTTGCTCGGCCTGCGCGCTCGGTCCGAACGCCGACCCGGTCGTGCCGAAGCCGATGCGCAGAAACCAGCCGAGAACGCCGAGGAACACCACAGCGAAGACTGCGAGGATCGGAATCGCGATGCGCGCCGGCAAGCCCACCCGGCGATGTACGCCATCGAAGACCGGGTTCTTGCAGCGCCGCGGAGAAACCAGCGGCAATGTTCCCGGGTTTGCCCGACGTCGCCGAGCTGCAGCTCTTGTTCGCGCAGTTCAACCTGCTGCATTTCCGCGGCGAGATCCCCGCCTACCGGATCGCGTACAACGCGCGCTTCTCGAACCTCGCGGGGCGCGTGAGCTACAAGCCGCCGGTGATCGAGCTTTCGCCGAAACATTTGTCCGGCAAGCCGGAGGAGCTGCGCGAGACGTTGCTGCACGAGATGATCCACGCCTGGCTGCATGCGCTCGGAAAAAATCCGGGCCACACCGCGGCGTTCAAGAAGAAGATGCGCGAGCTCGGCCTGCGCTCGATCTACCACGACCTCGGCAAAGCCGCCCCGCTCAACGACTCCGCGAAACGCTACATCATCCGTTGCGAGAAATGCTTCATGGAGCTGCTGCGCAAGCGCAAGCCCTCGCCGCACCTGATGTGCGCCCGCTGCCGCAAGCCGATCGTCGCCTTCGAGATCGTGGAGATGCGCCCGGTCGAGCTGAACCAGGCGGCCTCACGGCGCGCGCCTTAGAGTGCTGCGCTGAAGTAGGTGTAGCCGTTTTCTTGGAGGACGGCTACCGAGCTGATGCCGGCCGGCACGATGTCGCAGCCGGGCAAGACGCGGTCGCGCAGGTGCGCTTGCAGGGCGAACGGGTCGGTGATGCCGGCGCCGTAACCGGCGGCGACGATACGGTTCGCAATCTCGCCGAGCGCGGTGTTGCAGACGATCACGCGTACGCCGCGGGCGAGCAAGGCCGGGATCGAGCGGTCGCCGCGCGGTCCGGCGGTTGCGGCGGCGTGCGACCACGGATTCCCTTGCGAAGCGTCGGCGGTGAGCCAATCGCCTTGGAAGCGTTTGACGATCTCGGCGAGCCGGTGATGGTCCCACGCCATGTCGTCGAGCCCTAGCGTCGCCGCCGAGCCGAACAGCACCACCGCGATCTGCACGTTCGCGCGCGGCTCGTTCCACCCGTTCTCGAACCCGTTCAGCGTGTTCACCGCGAACTGCAGCGCCGCCGCATCGTTCACGCGCGCCGCGCCGATCGCCTGACGGTGCTTCGCACCGCTGCGAATTCGCGCCACAAGCGCCGCCTCGTCGAGGATCGTCGCGCTCGCCGCGCGCGCCGGTGCCGCAGCCGTGCCGGCGGCTGCCACGGCGACCGCCCCGGCCGCAAGGAACTCGCTCCGCTTGCTCATGCGCTCTTGATTACACGACGTCGCGCGCAGCGACCTGCGCTCAACCGCGCGGCCGCGGCGTCGTTTTATGTCAGAGCAGATGGCGCAGCGCCAAGCCGATCGCGGAGAGGCTCAGCGCCGTTGCCAGCAGGGTGATCAATGCCGGCGAGGAGACGCGCTTCGCGATCGCCGGGCCGACGCTGCCGCCGGCGAGGCCGCCGAGGACGAGCGGCAGCGTGAAGACCCAGTCGACGTGGCCTTCGAGCGCGTGCGTCACGACGCCGACCGGAGCGGTGGTGGTGATGACGAACGCGCTGGTCGCGGTGACGACGTGCGGCGGCATGCGGGCGGCGATCAGCAGCAGCGGGATAAGCACCACGCCGCCGCCGATTCCGAACAGCGAGGAGAAGAAGCCGATCCCGACGCCGGCGACGATGCCGATCCACGGGTTGTGTGCGAACGTGCGCTCCTCGAGCGGGCGCGAGACGACCGAACGCCGCCGCACCACGAGAATCGCCAGCACCACCAGCACGATGCCGTAGGCGAAGTCGAACCCGGTCGGCGAGAGCTTGCGCACCGCGAACACGCCGAGGATGCTCCCCGGCACAGCACCGAGCGTGAACGGAACGGCCAGCCGCAAGTCGACGACGCGGTCGCGCAGGTACCCGACCGTCGATGCGGCGGTGTTCGCGAGAACCAGCACCAGCGAGGTTCCCGCGACTTGCGTCGGCGGGACGCCGTAGACGATGCGCAGCACCGGGATGATCACGAAACCGCCGCCGAGCCCGACCAGCGAGCCGAAGATGCTCGCGGCCGCGCCGATGAGAAACAGGGCGAGCGCGCCGAGCGGCGTCACCGGGCGTCAGTCCCGCCGGCGGAACCTAGGAGTTTGTCGGGCGAGCCCGACAAACGACGACGGGCGGATCGGGCGCAGCCCGAACGCGAGGGTTCACCGAAGGTGAACCCACTAACTCTGGACGCGGCCGATGTAGCGGCGGTCGCGCGTGTCGATGCGGATCACGTCGCCGGGGTTCACGAACAGCGGGACGTTCACCGTCGCGCCGGTTTCGAGCTTGGCGGGTTTCGTGGTGCCGGTGGCGGTGTCGCCCTTGAAGCCAGGATCGGTCTCCTCGACCTTGAGCTCGACGTGCGCGGGCAGGTCGGCGCCGATCGGCGTTCCGTCGTGAAACTGCACGGCGATCCGCATCCCGTCCTTGAGGAAATCGGCGGGGTCGCCGATGACGTCACGCTGCAGCGTGAAGTTCTCGTACGTCTCGTTGTCCATGAAGTGGTAGCCGTCGGCGTCGTTGTAGAGCATCTGCATGTCGCGGTTGTCGACCGTCGCGCGCTCCAGCTTCTCGCCGGCGCGGAAGGTGCGCTCGACGGTCGAGCCCGTTTTCACGTTCTTCAAACGCGTCCGCACGAACGCGGCGCCTTTGCCGGGCTTGACGTGCAGGAACTCGACGACGGTCCAAAGCTGCCCGTCGATGACGATCGTGACGCCGTTCCGAAAATCGTTCGATGAAATCATTACCGGTCGCGCTTTTCTCCAAGAATCATCGTCTTCATGACTGGCCGGGCGCTTTCAGCAGGGACAGCCGGTTTTCCGTCCCGTGACGCAAGCGGCCGAGGTTTTCGCGGTGGCGATAGATGATGATCAGCGCCGAGACGATGCCGTAGACGAGCCCTTCCCTGCCTAAACCGAACCACAGGACCGGACCCATCGCGAGCGCGCCGAGCATCGAGCCGACCGAGGCGTAGCCGCAAGCGAGCACGGCAGCGAGCCAAACGAGCGCGAAGGCGATCCCGGCCGGCCACCACAGCGCGATGACGGTCCCCAAAAGGGTCGCTACCCCCTTGCCGCCCTTGAAACCTAGGAACGGCGACCAGCAGTGCCCGACGATCGCGCCGAGCGCGGCTAGCGTCGCGGGGAGCGTCCCGCCGAGCGCACCCGCTGCCAACACCGGCGCGAAGCCTTTGAGCGCGTCGAGCGCGAGGACGGCCAGCGCGCCGCGCTTGCCCAGCGTGCGCAGCGCGTTCGCGGCGCCGATGTTGCCGCTGCCTCCTTTGCGGATGTCGGTGCCGTAGAACGCGCGCGACACCAAGATCCCGAACGGGATCGCGCCGGCGAAGAACGCGACGACGACCGCGACGATCGAGATTACGGCCTCTTTCACGGGCGCTCCTCGAAGCGTTCGCTGTGCTCGCCCTCGTCGCGCCGCGAGCGAAACTCCAGCGTGAGCGGCACGCCTTCGAAGTCGAACTCGCCGCGGATCATGTTCTCCAAAAAACGCTTGTACGACGCCGAGACGAGCTCGGGGTCGTTGACGTGGAAGACGAACAGCGGCGGGTGCGTCTGCGGCTGCGAGACGTACAGCACCTTCAGCGGCTTTCCGGATTGAATCGGCGGCGGGTGCGCCAGCACCGCGTCGCGCACCACCGCGTTGAGCTTCGCGGTCGGCACCCGGCGGTCGAGGTTCTCCGCCACCTTCTCGACCAGCGGCATCAGCGACTGCAGGCGCCGCTTCGT
This sequence comes from Candidatus Eremiobacterota bacterium, assembly GCA_019235885.1. Classification (GTDB taxonomy): domain Bacteria; phylum Vulcanimicrobiota; class Vulcanimicrobiia; order Vulcanimicrobiales; family Vulcanimicrobiaceae; genus Vulcanimicrobium. The sequence goes on from JAFAKB010000010.1 coordinate 9,665, forward strand.
CAGCGCCGAGAGGAACGTCACCGGCGCGAACGCGGCGAACGGCATCTGCGCGTGAATTTCGGCGGCCAGCTCGTTCTGCGAGTACTCGCCCAATTCGCGCACCAAGTCGTACTTGTTCCCGACGATCACCAGCGCTTTGCGCTCCTCGAGCGCGATCCCGGCGAGGCGGCGGTCCTGGTTCGTCGGCCCGCTCAGCGCATCGATCAGCAGAACGGCGACGTCGCTGCGCGCGATCGCTTTGAGCGAGCGCAGCGAGGAGTAGTACTCGATCGAGCCGTGGTGGCCGGGCTGTTTGCGCACGCCGGCGGTGTCGATCAAACGAAACGTGCGGCCTTTCCAGGTGAACAGCGTGTCGATCGCGTCGCGCGTCGTGCCGGGAACGTCGGAGACGATCGCGCGCTCTTCGTTCAGCAGCGCGTTCAGCAGCGAGGATTTGCCGACGTTCGGGCGCCCGATCAGCGCCAGCGAGAGCTCCGCTTCGCCGGCGTCCAGCGCGTCTTCCGGCGGCAGCTTGGCGACGATCGCGTCGAGCAGATCGCCGGTGCCGTCGCCGTGCAGCGCCGAGACGCCGTACGGCTCGCCGAAGCCGAGCCCGCCGAACTCCGCGTGGATCGACGCCTCGGCCTTCGGCGACTCGATCTTGTTCGCGACGAGGATCACCGGCCGGCGCGTGCGGCGCAGGATCTGCGCGACGTCCTGGTCGACCGGCGTGAGCCCGCTCTGTGCGTCGACGACGAAGACGATCACGTCGGCGTCGCGCGCGGCGGATTCCGCCTGCGCCTGCGTGCCTTGCGCGATCGGGTCCTCGCGGTCGACGTCGGTGTCCATCCCGCCGGTGTCCACCAGCGTGAAGGTGCGGCCGTTCCAGTCGGCGAGCGCGTACAAGCGGTCGCGCGTGACGCCCGGCGTGTCCTCGACGATCGCGAGGCGCTGGCCGAGCAGCCGGTTGAACAGCGCGCTTTTCCCCACGTTCGGGCGGCCCACGACCGCAACGGTCGCCGGCCGCACGCGCAGGGACGAGGACGCGAGCGCTTCGGACATGAGTCGGCTGGCTTCAACCCCCGAGAGGATCGCGCCCGCCGAAGGGGCGCGCTAGCGGATCACGCGTTGTACCGGCGGGCCTGCCAGTTCGGGCATAACCCGAAGAGTGTCCAAGCGATCTGCGAGATCTCTTGCTCGCTGATGTTGTAGTATGTCTGCTCTTGAAACTGCGTGCAGCCCGGAAAGCCATAGTTGCCGGAGAACACCACCCGCTTCCACGTGCCGTCGCCGCCCCCCGACGGGGTGGCCGCCTCGGTGGTAAAGCCTGGAGCGTCCTTCTCGGCGAAGTCGTCGGGCTTCGGCGGAGCCTGTGCGCGCCCCGCGTCGAGCTCAGCGCGTTCGGCTCCGTGCCAAGGTTGGTCGGCCATCGATTCACTCCCTCAAAAGCAAAAAAGGAAACGGGAGTACGATAGCAAAAGTCGTTAAGCAAGTCAAACGAGCGTTTATTTGCATTGTAAACCCGAGGCCGGTCATGCGGGGGCCGCCTCGTTGCGCGACCAAACATTCGTCCGTAATGCTGCGTCGCTTCGCGGTGGTGGCCGCGTGCGTGTTGCTCCTCGCCGCCGTTCCGACCGGCTCGCTCTACGTGACGACCCTTCCGAGCGGTGCCGACGTCTGGATCGACGGCACCTACGTCGGGCGCAGTCCGCTGGTCCTCGACGCGCTGGCGGCCGGGCACCACACCGTCGGCCTGACGAAGACCGGCTGGACGCCGCTCCAGCTCGACGTCGGCGTGGTCGCCGGGCAGACGACGACCAGCTCGACCCGGCTGGAGCATGCGCGGACGGGGGTGCGCCCGCCGCCGGGCTCGATCGGCTTGCACGGGATCGCGCCCGACGCGACCTATGTGGACGGGGTGGCGGTCCCGCCGTCGAAAGACGGCACGATCCCGGCTTCGGCCGGGACGCACGAGCTCACGGTCCGGACCCCACGGGGGAAGTTCACGCGCTCGGTGACGGTGTGGCCGCTGACGCGGACCGACGTGGTGCTCCAGGCAGCGATCGACCCGCCGCGGCCCAGCGTCGTCGCGCCGGCGGAGGACTACGTTCCGAAGAGCGCGATCCGGATCGACGGCACGAAAGTCGTCATCCGCTACGGCGGGCACGAAGTGGTGGGCCGCATCGGCGTCTCGGCCTATCGCATCGACGGCAGATACCAAGACTACGGCGAAGCGCCGACGATGATCGGCTCGCGCCTCTACCTCCCGCTCGACCTCCTCACCACCCTCTCCACCGGAAACCGCTGATGCACCGCACCGCGAGCGCCCGCTAAATGGCGCAAATCTACATCGAGACGCACGGCTGCCAGATGAACGAGGCCGACTCGCAGGACATTCAGCGGCGCGCGATCTCGGCCGGGTTCACGCTGGCGCAGCGGCCGGAAGACGCCTCGGTTCTGGTCCTCAACACGTGCACGGTGCGCGACAATGCCGAGCGGCGCGCGTACGGGCGCATCGCGCACTGGAAGGCGGTCAAGGACGCCGACCCGTCGGTGAAGGTGATCGTCACCGGGTGTCTGGCCGAGCAGGACAAGGACCGCATGCAGAGGATCGTCCCGCACGTCGACGGCGTGTTCGGGACGCGCGAGCTCGGCGCGCTCGGCGACGCGCTGGCGGCGTGGCGCGCCGAGTACCCGGACGACGAGCTGAGCGTCGAGCGCGAGATCGAGACGGTGATGGGCGGCGAAGGCGTCGGGATCGCCGGGCCGTACGATTTCCTGCGCGCGTTCGTGAACGTGCAGCGGGGGTGCTCGTACTACTGCACGTTCTGCATCGTCCCGCACGTGCGCGGCCGCTTCGACCATCGCCCGATGGGCGAGATTCTCGATGAGGTCCGCGCGAAGACGGCGGCGGGCGCGCGGGAGATCACGCTGGTCGGCCAGACGGTGAACGCGTACAAGGAGCCGGCGACCGGCGCGGACTTCGCCGACCTGCTGCAAGCGGTGTGCGCGGTCGAATCGGTCGAGCGGGTGAGCTTCATCAGCTCGCATCCGAAAGATTTGAACGAGAAGCTCGCGCGCGTCTGCGCGACGCTGCCGAAGGTGAACCCGCGGTTCCATCTGGCTGTGCAGTCCGGGTCCAACGTGATGCTGCGCAAGATGAACCGCAAGTACACGATCGAGCAATTCCTCGAGCGAATCGCGACGTTCAAGTCGCACAACCCGTCCTGGGCGATCACGACCGATCTGATCGTCGGCTTTCCCGGCGAGACGGAAGAAGATTTTCAGCAGACGCTCGACGTCTGCGCGACCGGGATCTTCGCGCAGGCGTACATGTTCGTCTACTCGCCGCGGCGCGGGACGCCGGCGGCGGTCTGGCACGCGAAGGACCCGGTGCCGCACGAGGTCGCGCAAGACCGGTTCAAACGGCTCGTCGCGGTGCAGGACGCGGCGGTGCGCGCCTATCACGAGCGCAAGGTCGGGACGACGGTGCGCGCGCTCGTGCACGGCGTCTCGCGCAAAGATGCCACCAAGCTCAGCGCCAAGACGATCGACAACGTCACGGTGAACTTCCCGCTGGTCGAAGCGGTCCCGGACGTCGCGCACCCGTGGATCGACGTCCACGTCGAGTCCGCGTCGGTGTGGGGCGTGCGCGGAAGCTGTGTCGGGCGCGCGGAACGGTTCGGCGGCGAAGCGCAACTGGTCGAGCCGCCGCTGATCGACCTGCTGGCCGGATAACGCAGGTGCGCGCTGACGCCTGCCCGGCTCGGGAGCGGCCGAGCATGTTTTGAAGATCGGTGCGCGCGGTACATTTCGCGCTGGAGAAATCCGATGAGTTAGACAGCGAGGACCTCGGCTGCAGCGTGCAACGGGGTCCTCAGAGTTTCTGCCGGACGTCCAGGCGCTGGTCGCGCCAGAGGACGGTGCGGCCGCAAAACCCGGCGCACCACGTTGCCATGCCGAGGACGTCGCGAAGCAGGGTCAGTACCGCCCGGGGACGGCGCCGGGTCGCCAATGCGCGGTGTGCCGCGGCGTGCAAGGCAAGGCGCGCGAGGACAGAGGCAACCAGCGCGAACGCCGGCGTTCGGCGCCGGCGCGCGAGGGCGAGAGCGAGCGCCGCGAGCGGGACGGGGAACGTCACGATGAGCCCGGCGTAGCTGAGCGGGCGAACGGATCGGATCGTGCGCGCCCAGCGCAGCTCGTGCTGCAGCAGGCCGCGCAGTCCGGATTCGCTGACGACGTTCGTTACGACGTAGTTCGCCAGCGCGACGCCGTAGCCGCGCTCGGTGACGAGCCGTCCCAGCGTGGCGTCGTCGGCGAGCTGGTTTCCGAGGGCGGCGAGGCCGCCGATCTCTGCAAAGACGGACGCGCGGACCGCCATCGTGCCGCCGAAGCAGTACGTCATCGGCTCGACCGCGGCCGCGACCAGCGCGGCAGGCGCGAACTGTTCGGTGATCCACATCGCGCCGAGCGTCGACGGCACATCATCCGCGGCTGGTTCACCGCAGTAGATACACGTCACCGCGCCGACGCGCTCGTCGGCGAAGGCCTCGACGACCGCGTCGAGATAGACCGGCGTGACGCGCATGTCGCTGTCCGCGATCACCAGGATCTCGCCCGTCGCGTGCGCGATCATCGGAGCGAGCGTGGCGATCTTCGGATTGCGGAAGCGCGCGACGCCGTCGCCGGCGACGACCGTCGTGCGATCGGGAAACTCGGCCGCGACGCGCTGAATGACGTCCAGGGCCTCGTCGTCCGGCGACAGTACGCCGAGCACCACGTGAAAGTCAGGATAGTCTTGCGCGCAGAACGAGTGCAGGTTCTCCGCGAGTCCGGGCTCCGCGCCGCGCACCGGTTTGAGAACCGTTACCCTGTGCCGGCTCCTCGTCGTTGGCACGCTCGTGCCACTTCGTTCCGTCCGCACACGAGCGCTGTGCTCCGCCTGCACCATAGTGCGGCGGCCGAACGCGCGCAGGCGCACGATCGCGAACGCCGCATAGCCGATCCCCGCGAACGTTGCACCGAGCGCCAGCGCCGCCGCGACGCGGCGCCGGTCAGCGCGCATCGGCGAGCGCGCGGAAACCGATACGCTGTGCGCCGCTCGCGCGTGCCGCCTCGGCGACGCGCGGGCTGATCAGCGCGGCGAACTCGTCTTCGAGCCGGTACGGTTCCAGATCGCGGGCAATTCCGGGCCAGCGCGCGGTTGCGGCGTGAAAGTACAGCTCCGTCGCACCCTCCGGCAAGTTTTCGAGAAAGCCGACGACGCGCTCTGGCGTCATGCGGCCGGTGTCGTTGAATCCGAAGAGGTAGTCGTTGTGCGCAAACCCGCCGGCGCGCAGCCGGCTTTTCACGATGCCGAGGAACGGGGCCAGGAAGACCGCCTGGGCGAGGCGGCCGCGGAAGCGGTCGTGCGTCGCGCGCCACGTGCTCGGAAACGGCTCGTACGGGATGCGCACCGGCGGGCGGCCGTACTCGCGCGCGACCTTCAGCATCAGCCCGAGCACCGTCGGGTGCAGGTGGTAGTGGCACTGCGCGTTGACGTGGTCGAGCGGCAGTCTTGTCGCGGCGAACGCCGCGAACTGCGCGCGGATCTCCACTTCGAGCTGGCGCCGTGCGCGCGTGCTGAAGAAGTACTTCATGCCCGCGCGCGCAAGCTCGCTGGAGAACATGCCGTCCGGTCCGACGAGGTCCGGGATGCGTTCCGGCGGGAGCAGCGGGCGCCCCGCGACGACGACGACGTGCAGTCCGACCGCGAGCGTTGGGTTCGCTTTCGCGCGGGCGACGGCGTCGGCGGCGGCAGGCTCGGCGACCATCAGCGATGCGGCGGTGACGATCCCCTCGCGGTGGCCGCGCTCGACCGCCTCGTTGACCGGAACGGAGAGTCCGAAGTCGTCGACCGTGACGATCAGGCGGCGTCGCACGCGCGCTGCCTCCTCGGCGTGCCGGTGAAAAGCCTGCCCGCGTGGTGACACCGTGCGGCGGCGCTTGGCGAGCGCGATCGTGGGCACCGGTAGTGGTGAGGACGGTTATGCACGGCTTTGTCCACAGGGATACCACCGGCGCGGGCGGGAAGCGGCGGCGGATGCGGTCACGGCTCGGATGACGACGACCACGACGTGGTCGCCGATGCTCGAGCAATACTTCGGGATGAAGCACCGTTATCCCGAGGCGATTTTGCTCTCGCGCGTCGGCGATTTCTACGAAGCGTACGGTGACGACGCCGAGACGATCGCGCGCGCGCTCTCGATCGCGCTGACCTCGAAAGAAGCCGGCGGCGGGCGGCGCGTCGCGATGGCCGGCGTCCCGCACCACGCGCTCGACGGGTATCTCGCGAAGCTGGTCGCGCAGCGGCGCGTCGTCGCGCTCGCCGAGCAGCTCGAGGCGCCGGTGCCGAACAAGCTGGTGCGGCGCGACGTCGTGCGCGTCGTGACGCCCGGCACGCTGCTGGAGGAGCACATCCTCGAGCGCAGCGCGCACAACTATCTGGCCGCGATCGCCGCGTTCGACGACGATTTGATCGCGCTGGCGCACGCCGACATCTCGACCGGACACCTCGCCGCCACCGCGTTCGAGGGCGAGTCGGCGCTCGAGGACGCGCTGACCGAGATCGCGCGGCTCGATCCGGCCGAGCTGGTCGCCGACGTCCCGCCCGGGATGCGCGGCGCGCTCGAAGGGGCGCTCGAGAACGCGCAGACGCGGATCGCGCAGCCGGTGATTGCGGTGGTGACGGAACGCGTGCGCGAACCGATCGACGGGTTCTCGTTCGACGCTTCGCTCGCGATGCACCGCGCGCTGGACGCGCTCGCCGCCTTCGTGCGGCGCGTCAGCGTGCTGCGAGAGCCGCAGGACCGCTCGCAGCCCGGCGCGGGCACAGCGCTGCGCGAGGCGCAGTTCTACCGCCAGGCGACGTTCCTCGCGCTCGACCCCAACACGCGCAAGCATCTCGAGCTGACGAAAGCGCTCGGCGCGAACCCGCGCGCGACGCTGCTCGCGACGATCGACCGCACGCGCACCGCGATGGGCTCGCGGCTGCTCGGCCGCTGGCTGCTGGCGCCGCTGGTGAGCGCCGAGGCGATCGGGGCGCGCGCGGACTGCGTCGAGCGACTGGTCCGCGACGGCGCGCGGCGGCTCGCGCTGCAGGACGTGCTGCACGGCTGCTTCGACCTCGAGCGCATCGCGCAGAAGGTGCGCTTCCGGCGCGTGCAGCCGCGCGATCTGGCCTCGCTGCGCCGGACACTGTCCCTACTCGACCCGATCGCCGACGCGCTGCACGAGCCCTCGCTGCCGGCGCGCATGCACGCGATCGCGGCGCGGGTCGGGGAGTACGACGAAGTGCGCGCCGATCTGCTGGCGACGCTCGTCGACGAGCCGCCCGCGACGCTCGCCGACGGCGGCGTGATCCGCGCCGAGGCGAGCGCCGAGCTGGCCGACTGCGTCGCGCTGCGCGGTGACGCGCGCTCGCGAATCGCCGCGCTCGAGGAGCGCGAGCGCGAGCGGACCGGCATCAAGTCGCTCAAGGTGAAGTACGCCTCGGCGTTCGGCTACGCGATCGAAGTCCCGAAAGCGCAGGTGCCGAACGTCCCCGGCGACTATACGCGCAAGCAGACGCTGGCGAACGGCGAGCGCTACGTGACGCCCGAGCTGCGCGAGCTCGACGTCGCGATCGCCTCGGCGGAGTCGCGCCAGCTGCGGCTCGAGCAGACGCTGTACGAGAACTTGGTCGAGCGGATCGCCGCGCGGGTCGACGAGCTGCTCGCCACCGCCGACGCGCTCGCCGAGCTCGACGCCTACTGCTCGCTCGCGCAGATCGCCGGTGAGCGCGGGTACGTGCGGCCTTCGTTCGCCGAAGAGAGCATCATCGACGTCGCGGACGGGCGGCATCCGGTGATGGAGCCGCTGCTCGGCTCTTCGTTCGTGCCGAACGATCTGCACGTCGGCGTTGAGCGCGCGCGCTTCATCTTGCTGACCGGGCCGAACATGGGCGGCAAGTCGACCTACTTGCGGCAGACCGCGCTGCTGGTCGTGCTCGCGCAGATCGGCTCGTTCGTGCCCGCGCGCTCGGCGCGGCTGGGAATCGTCGACCGCATCTTCACCCGCATCGGCGCGGGCGACGATCTCGCCTCGGGCCAGTCGACGTTCTACATCGAGATGGCCGAGGCGGCGAACATCCTGCGCCGCGCGACCGATCGCAGCCTGCTTTTGATCGACGAGATCGGGCGCGGCACCGGCACGGTCGACGGCCTGGCGATCGCGCAGGCGATCTGCGAGTACCTGCTCGAGCGTGAGTCGCGCGCGCCGATGGCGCTCTTCGCGACGCACTTCCACGAGTTGGTTCCCCTCGCCGAGCGCTGGCCGCTGGTGGCGAACTTCCACATCACCGCCGTCGAGAGCACGAAGGGCGGCGCGCCGGTGTTCTCGCACCGCGTCCTGCCCGGCTCGTCGTCGCGCTCGTTCGGGATCGAGGTCGCGCGGATGGCGGGTTTGCCGGCAACCGTCGTCGCGCGCGCCCGCGAGATTGCCGGCGTGCTCGAAGGGCGGCCCAACCTCGAGGACGCAGCGCCCTTGCGCGGCAAGCTGGCGAAACCCGGCGTCGTCGAGCAGCCGCTTCTGTTCGACATGGAGTAGCAGCCGCGCGAAGGCCGAAACGCTGACCGAAAGGTACACGGGACGGTAACAACGCGGACGCGAAGCGGTCACTGCGGAGGCTTTAGTCTCTGATGAGTGAGATGGCAGCAGCAGCGACAGAGAACCCAACGGCGGCGCCGGCGGAGCCCGCAGAAACAGCACAAGCCCAAGAAGGCGTCCGTGTCCGCCCCATCACCGTGGCGGAATACCACCGCATGGACGACGCGGAAATCTTCGGACCCGAAGAGCGGCTCGAGCTCCTCGATGGCGTGCTGTTCGAGATACCGCCGATGAGTCCGGAACACGCATATGCCGTCCGTCGGTTAACCACCGTCTTCGTGCAGCGATTCGCCGGTCGTGCAGCGGTGAGCGCCCAGAATCCGATCACGCTCGACGAGATATCGGAGCCGCAGCCCGACATTATGCTAAACGAGCTTCCGGAAGAGCGCTACGCCAAAGCGCATCCGACGCCGGACGATGCGATGCTGGTCGTTGAGGTTTCGATGTCGTCGCTCAAGTTCGATCTCGGCAGAAAGCTTCGTGCCTACGCGCGCCGGGGAGTACGTGAGTACTGGATCGTTGATCTCGTCCACGAGCGCGTCGAAGTATACCGCGGACCAGCGGGCGAGGCGTACCGCGTCCATCTTAGCGCGGGCCGCGGAGAATCCGTCGCGCCGCTCGCCTTCCCGAACGAAGCGCTCGTCGTCGACGAGATTTTGCCGCCGCCTGAGTAGGACCGTGCGCTTCACCCGGAGGTCCCCCGGGCGGCGTTGAACGGGGCGGGGTGATTCGGGTTCTGGATCCGGAGACGATCGGGCAGATCGCGGCCGGCGAGGTGATCGAACGGCCGCTCTCGGTCGTCAAGGAGCTCGTCGAGAACGCGCTCGACGCGGACGCGACGCGCATTGCGGTGCGCGTGCGCGGCGGCGGGCTGATCGAGATCGAGGTCGCCGACGACGGGGCGGGGATCGCGCCCGATGACTTACTGCTCGCGGTGCGGCGCCATGCGACCTCGAAGATCGCGAACGCCGCGGGGCTGACGCACGTGGACACGCTGGGCTTTCGCGGCGAAGGGCTGGCTTCGATCGCCGCAGTCGCAAGGCTGACGATCGTCTCGCGGACCGCGGACGCCGATGTCGCGAGCGCCATCGACGCGCACGCCGAGGAGATCGGCGAGCCGCGGCCGTTCGCCGGACCGCCAGGGACGCGCGTCGTCGTTCGCGAGTTGTTCGCGAACGTGCCGGTGCGGCGTGAGTACCTGCGTTCGCCGTCGGCGGAGTTCGCGCGGATCGCGGCCTGGCTGGCGACGCTTGCGCTGGCGTATCCGCAGGTCGGCTTCACACTGGAGCACGACGGCAAGCAGACGTTCGCGTTCGCGCCCGACGACGACCTCGCGCCGCGGCTGCGGCATGTGTTCGGTGCGACGTCCGCGCCGATGGTGCCGGTGCGCGGCGACGACGCGCGCGCCGCGGTGAGCGGCTGGGTCAGCTCGCCGGGCGACGACCGAGCGGATCGAAGGAGCCAGATTCTCTTCGTGAACGGGCGGCTGCTGCGCAGCACGCTGCTGAGCGGGGCGTGGTCGGCGGCGTACCGGACGTTCGCGATGGTCGGACGGTATCCGTACGGCGTGCTGTATCTCAGCGTTCCGCCGAGCGAGGTCGATCCGAACGTGCACCCGACGAAGAGCGACGTGCGCCTGCGCCATGGCGATCGCGTCGTGGCGGTGGTGAAGGGCGCGATCGCGAGCGCGCTGCGCCGCGGCGCGGCGGAACGGCTCGAGCGTGCGATCTCGTTCGCGCCGCCGCTGCGCGAAAGCGGTTCGAACGGCGCCGCGTCGGTCGACTGGGCCGAACCGCTGCTGCCCGCCGGCGGCGCTCACGACGCGGAGAAGAAGACCCTGCGCGTGCTGGCGCAGGTGGACCGCACGTTCATCCTCGCCAGCGACGGCGACGCGGTCGTGCTGATCGATCAGCACGCGGCGCACGAGCGGATCGTCTTCGAGCAGCTCACAGCGAACGCGCGCGCGCACGCCGCCGCCGAGCCGCTGCTGATCCCGCACACCTTCGAGGTGCGTCCCGAAGAGGCCGACAAGCTCGAGGCGACGCTCGACGCGCTCGCCGCGGGCGGGCTGCACGTCGAGCGCTTCGGCGAGAACGCATACCGCGTCACCGCAACGCCGGCGCGGCTCGTGCACGCAGGGCGGACGCGGCCGTTCGACGTCGCCGAGTTCATCGAGTGCCTCGGCGACGAGGTGCGCGGGCTCGACGCCGACCAGCGCGTGTGGGCGTCGCTCGCGTGCCACTCCGTCGTGCGCGCGCACGAGCGGCTCGAGTACCCGGAGATGACGGCGCTGGTCGAGCGGCTGCAGCGCTGCGAGAACCCGATGCACTGCCCGCACGGCCGCCCGACGATCGTGCGGCTCGAAGCCGCGCAGATCGCGCGCCTCTTCAAACGGGTGTGACGCCGGGCGTTCTGATCCTCACCGGGCAGACGGCGTCCGGGAAGAGCGCGCTCGCGTTGGAGCTCGCGGAGCGGTGTGATGCCGAGATCGTCGGCGCCGACTCGCGGCAGATCTATCGCGGAATGCCGATCGGAACGGCCGCTCCGAGCGACGAAAACCGTGCGCGCGTTCCGCATTATCTGGTCGGTTTTCTGGACCCGAGCGAACGGTATTCGGCGGCACGCTTCGTCGCCGACGCGCTGGCGGCTATCGATGATATCCATGCGCGCGGAAAGCGTGCGATCGTCGTGGGCGGCACCGGGTTCTACGTGCGCGCGCTCACCGGCGACGTCGCGCTTTCGCCCGCGTACGATGCGGGGCTGCGCGAGCGGCTCGCGCACGAGGCGCGCACCCATCCGTTCGACGTGCTCGCGGAGTGGCTGCGCGCGCTCGCGCCGCAGCGCGCCGCGGCGATCGAGCCGAACGATCCGTACCGCGTCGCGCGCGCGCTCGAGATCGCCTTGGCCGAGCGCGCCGGCACACGGCGTGACGACGCCGGCGCGCCCGACAATCTGCGCGCGCGCGGAATGGCTTTTCGCAAGCTGTATCTCGAGATTGCGCCCGAGGAGCTGGACCGCCGGATCGCAGCGCGCGTCGATGCGATGCTCGCGAACGGGCTGCTCGAGGAGGCCGAGCGCGTCGGCGGCGCGGCGGTCGCGGCGGACGCGGTCGGGTACCGCGAGGCGCTGGCATATCTCGCCGGCTGGTCGACGTACGACGAGTTGCGCGCGCACCTCATTCGAAACACCCGGCGCTATGCGAAGCGCCAGGCGACGTGGTTCAGAACCGAGCCGGGGCTCGTTCGCGTTCCCGCCGCCGATGCGCGTGCCGCCCTCGCCGCCGAAGCGGGAGCACTGCCTGGCTGGACGTAATGACAGGAAGCAGATGACCCGCCCGCAGCCGCTCCAAGACGCGTACCTCTCCGAAGTGAAGCGCCAAGCCGTCCCGGTGACGATCTTTCTGGTCAACGGCTTTCAGATGCGCGGGGTCGTGAAGGGGTTCGATCCGTTCACGATCGTGATCGAGTCCGAGCGCAAGGCGCACCTGATCTACAAGCACGCCGTCTCGACGATCTCGCCGAACGGCCCGGTCGCCGCGCCGCTGATCCCCGAGGAGAGCGAGGCCGTCGCGCCGTGACGACCGGCGTCCCGGTCGTGAAGACGAACGGGACCGGCAACGAGTTCGTGCTGGTCGACGAGCGCACGGCGCCGGTCGGTGATCCGGTCGCCTTCGCCCGCCGCGTCTGCGACCCGGTGCGCGGGCTCGGCGCCGACGGCGTGCTATTCGTCTCGCCCTCGGAGCGCTTCGATGCACGCATGCGTATCGTGAACGCCGACGGCAGCGAAGCCGAGATGTGCGGCAACGGCATGCGCTGCGTCGCGCGCTACCTCGACGAGCACGACGGCCTGGGTGAAGCGGTCGTCGAGACGATCGCCGGCCCGATCGCGACGTATATCCTTTCGCGCGCGCCGTACCACGTCGCGGTCGAGATGGCCGCGCCGCGGATCGGCGCGCCGCACGAGGTCGCGGGTTTTCGCGCGGTGCCGGTCGACGTGGGCAATCCGCACGTCGTGATCCGCGCCGACGACCTCGACGCGATCGACCTCGCGACGGTGGGCCCGCGGATCGAGCATGACGCCCTGTACGCGCAGGGCACGAACGTGCACTTCGTCGCGCACGAGCACGGCGGCTGGCGCGTGCGCCACTGGGAGCGCGGCGCCGGCGCGACGCAAGCCTGCGGCACCGGCGCGGTCGCGGTCGCGGCGGTCCTGATTGCGGCCGGTGAGGCGATCTCGCCGGTCGCGCTGCACGTTCCCGGCGGCGTGCTCGAGGTGACCTGGGCGCCGGGCGAGCGCGCGACGCTTGCGGGCGACGCCGTGCGGGAGTACGAGCGAGTCGTCGCATGAGCGACGGCGTGCGCTTCACGCCTACCGGCCTGGCGTACACCGACGCGCGCGGCCGCATCTACTTCGACGAGACGCGCGCACCGCTCGCCGACGGCGGGATCGAGCGGCCGCCGCGCGCCGAGGAACTGATTCCGGCACCACCGGGGACGGTGACGGCGATGCTGCCCGGACGGATGCCGCTGCTCGCCGGCGGCGGCGTCGCGCCGCGCCGCACCGCGCTCTCCGCGCTGCTGCCGGCAGGCTACACGAGGCTCTTGCTGCCCGCGTACCGCAGCCGTCCGGAAGCGCCGCCGCTGCCGCTGTTCGGTTACACCTTCGCGTGCGTCGTCGACGACGAGCTGCACGTCGCCGCGATGCGAACGGACGAGAGCGAGGACTGGACCCCGCGCTATTTCGGCGCCGGCGAGCTCGAAGCGCTGCTGCGCGCGCGCCAAACCGAGGATCCGCGCAACCGCACGCTCGCGCAGCTCGCGATCTGCTCGCGGGACTACGGCTGCTTCACCGCGCAGAACGTCTTCCTGGAACGCGGCGAAGCGGCGCTGCCCGTCTCGCCGAAGTGCAATGCCGCATGCGTCGGCTGCATCTCCGAGCTGCCGGCGGACGCGGGAATGCCGTCGCCGCAGACGCGTGTCGCGTTCGAGGCGGATGCGGACGATCTCGCGCGGATTGCGATCCGGCACCTCGAGCGCGTCCCGGACGGGATCGTCTCGTTCGGCCAAGGCTGCGAGGGTGAGCCGCTGCTTCGCGTGACCACGATCGAGCGCGCGATCGCGAAGATTCGCGCGGCGCAGTCGAACGGCACGATCAACCTGAACACGAACGGCTCGCTCCCGAAGTCGTTGCGCCGGCTGATCGACGCGGGCTTGCAGGCGGTGCGGATCAGCCTGAACTCGTTCCGCAGGGACGTGTACGCCGCGTACTACCGGCCGGTCGGGTACGAGCTCGACGACGTGCTGGAGTCGATCGCCACGGCGGTCGCCGGCGGCGTGCGCGTCTCGCTGAACTATCTGACGCATCCCGGCGTCACCGACGAGCGCGCCGAGGTGGAGACGCTCGAGCACTTCTTGCGCGCGCACCGCGTCGCGATGGTGCAGACGCGCACGCTGAACATCGACCCCGAACGCTACTTCGCGCAGGTCGGGCGGCCGCGCGAGCCGCTCGGGATGCGCGAAGCATTGCACCGCATCGAACGGCTCGGCATCCCGCTCGGCAACTTCACGCACACGCATTAAGGCTGGACCTGCGGCGGCTGCGGCGCAGGCCGGTGCAGCGGCTGGCGAGGCGTGTGGCCGTGCTGTCCGTGCATTCCGTGCGCGATCGCGTCGCCGCCGAGCGCAATCTCGTGCCCGTGCGTCGTCACGTCGACCCCGCCGCCGGTGCCGCGGAGCGTCGTCGCGATCGTGCCGCCGCGGCCGTCGGCGGCGTTGACGTTCAGCGAGCCGTCTTGGTTCACCGTGACCTGCTCGCCGCCGGAGAGCGTCGCGGACTCGCCCTTGCCGAGCTGAAGCTGCCGGCCGCCGTCGAAGATCGCGTACGAGCCGTCGCGGTTCATCGTGATCGCGTCCTGGTCCCAGTTCGCGTGCACGGTCGCCGACTTGTTCGAGGTGACGCCGTTCGCGTCCGGCGCGGTGACCGCGGTCGAGACGCGGTAGCCGCCTTCGATTTGGTTGCTGTGCACGAGATCGTCATGCGAGGTCATGCTGTCCCAGCGCTCGTCGATGGCTTGACCGCCGTTGCGCCCGGCCGTCGTGCCGGTCTCCGCGAGGTGCGGATCGCCGGTCGAGCTCACGTCGAGGTTCTCGAAGCGCTGCTGTGGGCCGGTCGGAAGCGGCGATTGGTTTTGCGGTTGGCCGCTGTTTTGCACTTGGCCGAGCAGCGCGGAGACGAGCTGCTGCAGGGTGCCGAGCAGTCCGGCGAACATGCCGAACATGCCGGCGCCGGTCGTGGTATTCGAGGTACCGAGGAGGTTGCCGAACGACGTGCCGCCGGCGCCGCTCGCGCCGTAGGCGGGCGTACCGCACGTCCACCACGGCCGGTCGATTCCGTCCGGCTGTTGTGCGGGCGGTGCGCCGCCGCCAAGGTACAACGCGTTCTCGCCGTAGGCGCCGTCCGCGCCGTCGAGGCTGGAGAGCTCATAGGAAGGCCCGAGCCCGGGCCACTGGGGCTGCATCATCACTGCGCGTGGTCTCCTGGAAAGGTGGGTTCACCTCACCAATCACGCGCCGCGGCGAAGGCGTCTAGTGCTTGGGCAAGCTTTTTTCGAGCTCGCAGCCCGGACGGTGCGGATCGCCCGGCCGCTCGATCAACGCGCCGCACGAGTCGCAGACGAGATGCAGCCAGCACACCGGATTGCCGGCGCCGGTCTCGTCGTCGTCCGGCGGAAGGCTTGCGCCGGGCTCGTCGGTCGGCACCAACGCGCTCTCAGTACGTCGAGCGGCCGCCGGAGAGATCGAAGACGGCGCCGGTCGAGAACGAGCATTCCTCCGTGCAGAGCCAGGTGACCAGCGACGCGATCTCGTCGGCTTTGCCGAAGCGGTTCATCGGAATCTTCGACTTCATGTAGTCGATGTGGCTCGGCGTCATCTGCGCGAACATCGGCGTCTCGACGGCTGCGGGCGTCACGCAGTTCACGCGAATCGCCGTCTGCGCGAGCTCCTTGCCGAGCGATTTCGTCAACGCGATCACGCCGGCTTTCGACGCGCTGTAGGCGGACGCGTTGGGGTTCCCTTCCTTGCCGGCGACCGACGCGATGTTGACGATTCTGCCGTAGTCCGACGCGCGCATCGTCGGGACGACGGCGCGGCAGCAGTGGAAGGTTCCGGTCAGGTTGACGTCGAGCACGTCGCGCCACGCGTCGAGCGGGTAGTCCCACGTGAGCACGTTCGGTCCGGTGATTCCGGCGCTGTTGACGAGAACGTCGATGCGGCCGATGACGGCGAGCGTCGCTTCGCGCGCGCGCTCGACGCTCGCGTAGTCGCGCACGTCGACGGCGGTGCCGTGCGCGGCGTCGACCGCGGCGCGCGCTTCGTCGATCGAGTCCGCGCGCATGTCCCACAGGCTCACCGCGGCGCCCGAGGCGACCAGCCGCCGCGCGATCGCGAGCCCGATTCCGGAAGCGCCGCCCGTGACCACCGCGCTTCGTCCACGTACGTCCAGATCGTTCACGCCCCCGTATTGTCAGCGTCCGCGAGGCTGCTCCTCTGCGGAGCGCGGGTTGGGCCGTAGGGACGGGCAGGCTGTCTGCCGAACGGCACGGGCCCTTCAACCTGCTGAAAGTGGGGTGTCATGTCGGAGCACAAAGGCTACATCGAGTCCGAGGAGTCCGAGCCGACCGTCGCAGGCCACAAGCTCAAAGCCGGACAGAAGTTCGAGGTCAAGGCGGTGAGCGTCAAGGAATCGCAGCTGGGGGCGACCCAGAAGCTGGGCGCGCGGCTGTGCGGCGGGACGGACACCTGTCTCGCCCTCACCGAGGTCTAACGCCGACCTGACCGGCCGATGCAGACGCTGCGGCCGTCCCGGTACAACTGGTATGTGTCGGGAGCGCTGTACAACGCCCTGACGGGCGCGCTCGTGAAGCTCGATGGCGCCGATGCCGGCGTGCTCGGGCGGCATTTGATGGACACGCGGGCGGAGCTCGACGACGACGCGCTGGATGGTGAGTTCGTCGCGCTCCTGCGCCGCGGCGGGTTCCTCATCGACGAGGCGACCGACGAGCTGGAGATCGTGCGCGAGCGGTATTGGCGCGCGCGGGGCGAGACGCCGGCCGTGCTGACGATCACGACGACGATCGACTGCAATCTCGGCTGCTACTACTGCTACGAGCAGCGCTCGACCGAAGCGCTCGCCCTGCGCGACGTCGGCGCGATCGTGGAGCTCGCGCGCAAGCTGCTCGCCCGGGGCGGGAAGCGCGCGCTGCACGTCGACTGGTACGGCGGCGAGCCGCTGCTGAACGTGGAGCTCATGGAGACGGCGTCGTTTGCCCTCCAGGAGATGTGCCGCAGCGAGGGCGTGCACTACGTCAGCTCGGTGATCAGCAACGGGACGGTGTGGCCGGCGAATGTCGCCGAGTTCGTCGCGCGGCACCGCATCCGCCAAGTGCAGATCACCTTCGACGGGCTCGAAGCGAAACACAACAAGCGGCGGCGCTACCGCTCGAAGAAAGACCAAGCCGAGAAGTCGTCGTTCGCGCAGGCCGCCGAGCTGGTCGACAAGCTGATCGCGTGCACGCGGGTCGACGTTCGCTACAACATCGACCCGTACAACCGCGAGGATTTTCTGCCGTTCATCGACTTCGCGGTCGCGCGCGGCTGGTTCAAAGGAGCCTATGAGCTCGTGCTGCAGCCGGCCCGCATTTCGGCGTACACCGAGAAGGCCGCGTTCCTGCGGCCGCAAGAGCTCACGCTTGCCGAGTTCCAGGAGCTGAAGGACGCGGCGATCCAACGGCTGCGCGGGCACGGGCGGATCGAGGAGACCGCGATTCCGGACGGGTACCCGTACCCGAAGACGTCGGTGTGCGCGGCGCTGGCGAACGACTCGGTGGTGGTCGGCGCCGAAGGAAAGACGTACCGCTGCGGGCTGCAAGTCAGCGAGCCGCACCGCGCCGTCGGCTCGATTCACGACGACGTCGCCGGAGCGGATGCCGACTGGTGGAAGCAATTCGACCCGACCACGCTGCCGACGTGCTCGCGCTGCTCGTTCCTGCCGGTCTGCATGTCGGGTTGTGCGAAGAAGCACTTAGACCGCGACGAGCACGCCATCCGCGAGCAAGGGCGCTACTGGCGCGACAACCTCGCCCGCATGATCGCCCACGCCGCCGGCAAGACGGAAACCGACCGCACCGCGTTCACCGAAGCCGAGCAGTTCCGCTGACGCGGCAGCCTTTGCCGATTAAAGGTTGTCGGACTCGTGTGCTTCGTCGATGAGGTAAAGTGGTATCGGCGTTCGGTTGTAATCCTCGAATTCGGAAAAGCCTAGGCGTCCCAGCTTCTGAAAAACTTCCTCGCGGGTCGGGCCCGTACACCGTTTCGCAAATTGATCGATTGCCGTGCGCAGTACGCCCGCGTCGAAGTCGGTCATCAATAATAGGCCCTGACCGCGGAGAACGGACCCGGCCGGCTGTGCTTCGGTAAGCCAGGTCGGCGAGCAGACCAGCACGCGTTGGTCCTGGGTTTCCGGCCCGTGCGACGTTCCCATTCGTAAGAAACACTGCACGGCGAAGCAACTGCGAACACGAGGGCTATATTGCTCGGGCAGCACTTCATTGGGGCCGAGACCGATGGATTCAAGGCGTCCGAAGATCATCACTCGCCGGGCGAAGTCAACCGAGGCCACCTTCGGCACCGCTTTCGATATCCGCCGTCAGGTTCCTCAGACGCTCTTGAAGCCCAATCATGGCGCAAGGTATATGATTCCGCAGATGATCCAAGCTCCAGGCGAGGGTGCCTGTTGACAGACGGGACGTACTGAGCTGGTGGCGAACGAATGAGGGCCCACAGGAGGCTTCGATGCGAGAACCGACACCCGGACCGACGAGCATCGCGGAGTTCGAGGGTCTGCTGGCGGTGTCCGAGCAGAAGCTCGAGCTGCTCGAGGGAGAGGTCGTGGCGTTCGCGGGCGGATCCGTGGCGCACGGAATGCTGTGCGGCCGCCTCTACAAAGCGCTTGCGATTGCCACGCAGCCTCCGTGCCATGCGTTTACGTCCGATGTGGCTGTCCGGATTGCGGATCGCGGCACATACGTGTTTCCGGACGCCTCCCGCACCTGCGAGCAGCTGGACCCGAATGCGGGGTATATCGTCGCACCGGAACTGGTGGTGGAAGTCATCTCTCCGGAAAGTAAGGCCCGGGACCGCGGCGAGAAACTCGACGCTTATCAGAGCATCCCAAGCGTCATGGAGTATCTGCTGGTGGATTCCCGGCGGGTATGGGTGTGCGTCTATCGGCGGATGGCCGGTGGCTTTTGGACCGAAACGACGTACGGCCTCGGCGAAACGGTAGAGCTTCGAACCGTCGGCGTGACGATCGACGTATCGGAACTCTACGCCGGCACGGGCCGAGTGCTACAAGCGTAGCCGCCGTGCAGCAGCCAGATTCAGGGAATCGCAGTACCGCCGACGTCCTGAGGCCCGCGTTCGCCGATCGCTCCGTTCGGCGTGCCTTCTTTTTTCGCCGGATGCGTGGTCACCGGGGCGACCCGGCCGCACTTCGGGAACTCTGGAATTATCGCCCTAGCGGACGCTGGGTGGGAGACCGATTGCTGAAGGATATTCCATATGCTGTCGTCGGTGGAGTGGCCACGCGGATGTACATGCCGGAACGTACAACCGCCGACATCGACCTTCTCGTCGAGCCGGAGAACTTCGAGCGCGCGATCTCACAGCTCATTCAGAACGGTTACGAGCGGAAGAAGCAGCCATTGGGTTTTATGGACACAAGATTGGACTTAATCGGTCAGCGCATGATTTCGAGTCGACCCGTAGACATTCTGAGCTCGACCCAACCTTGGATCCATGACGCCGTGGCCTCGGTGCGCTGGGAGAGTGAGACGCTTCCCATCGTCGACCTCCCGTATCTCGTCGCGCTGAAACTCGATGCGTCGCGGAGCGTGGATCAAGGCGATCTCAGCCGGATGCTCGGCTTCGCATCGGAGGAAGACCTCGACCGCGTTCGAGTCGTCGTGCGCCGTATGCTGCCCGCCGATGTCGACGACCTCGAGCAGTACATCTTGCTCGGGCGGTACGAAGCCGGAGCGGATCAGCAGTAGCTCGCGACTAGAGTCGTCAGCCCACGAGGGCGGAACAGACATCGGGGCGGGTGTCGCGTTTGATCATCGCGATGACGTCGTCGCCGCGCTCGAGGGTGGTGTCGCCGTTGGCCACGACGACGTCGCCGCCGCCGCGGTCCACCGCGACGATCACGCTGCCGCGCGGGAGCGGCAGGTCGGCGATGCGCTTGCCGCGCGCCGGCGAGTCGTCGGCGATCCGCAGCTGCACCAGCTCCAAATCGCTCCGGCCGACGCGCGCCAGCGGCTCCAGGTCGGTCGCGTTGACGCGGTCGTCGATCATGCCCAGGATCAACTCGGTCGAGGAGATCACCGTCACCGGGCGGTCGGAGTCCAGCGACTCGAAGATCAGCTTGTTCTTCGGGTTGTTCACGCGCGCGATGCAGCGCGCTTTCGGCGAGTGCTTCTTGGTGATGATGCAGACGACCAGGTTGTCCTCGTCGTCGCCGGTGTCGGCGACCACCACGTCGGCGCGCGCGACCCCGGCCTGCAACAGCACGTTCGGATCGCAGCCGTCACCGACCACCGCCACGTCGGTCTCGAGCAGGTTCGTCATCATCTGCGCCTTGCGCGCGTCCTTCTCGATGACGACGACCTCGTGCTGCTGCTTGATCAGGCCGCGCGCGAGATACGTGCCGACCTTGCCACCACCGACGATCAGGATGAACATGCGTCCGCTAGCCCTACGCCGTCAGGCGCGTCTCGGGCCGCGCCGAGGAGAACGCCGCCGCGAACTGCGAGAGCGCTTCGGGCGCGACGATCGCGTTGATCTCGTCGCCTTCCGTGAGCACCTCGTTGGGCGAGGCGACGTACACGCTCCCCATCCGGCGGATCGCCGCGATCCGGATCTTGCCGTCGAGCTCAACGTCGGAGATCTTCTTGCCCGCCTGCGCGCGCGAGACGGTCGCGATCAGCGAAGTCAGCTTGCCGAAGTCGAATGAGGGCTGGCTGGCGTAGGCTTTGTCCTGCAGGCGGTCGCGGATGATCTGCGCGCCGATCGTCGTGGGCGAGAACGTCTCGACGCCGAGCTCGCGGTAGAGCTGGCCGCGCGGCGGATCGTAGATGCGGCAGACGATCTTCGGGATGCGGAACATCTTCTGGGCGATCAGCGCCGCCATCACGTTGCGGTTGTCGCCGTCGGTCACCGCGACGAAGCCGTCGGCGCGCTCGGCGCCGGCGCGCTTGAGCACGTCGTAGTCGATCCCGGTCCCGACCTCGACTTGCCCGCCGAAGCGGTTCCCCAGGCGTTTGAACGCAGCCGGATTCTCGTCGACGACGACGACGTCGTGCTTGTCGGCGACGAGCAGCTTCGCAAGGGTTGAGCCCACCCGCCCGCAACCGACGATCAAGTATCTCATGCGGCGTCCTGTGGCTTCGTGGCCGTTAGGGTTGTTCCCGCGGGGAGGAGCGGGCTACCGCCCTGCGAATGCCGGGGATTCGGTCCGACCCGTCGAGAGCCTGAGGGTGACGAACGGGGCGTAGCTCAGCTTGGTAGAGCGCTGCGTTCGGGACGCAGAGGTCACAGGTTCAAATCCTGCCGCCCCGACCAGATCGAAAGCCGGCCCGCCTGCACGGGCCGGCTTTCTGTTTGCTCAGTAGTCGACGTAGAACGGGCGCTTGAACTTCGCGTAGAGATCCTCGACCCGGTGCGTCCAGAAGCCGCCGGGGCCGTTCGTCACGGTGTAGCCGGGCGCCGGAAACGGCGAGCACGTCTGCGTGTCGCCCCACTGCGAATGGAAGACCGTTCCGGCGCCCGGGACGACCCGCGCGGGCAAGGGATCCGTCACGAACAGCCATGCGTTCGTCGCACCGGTGTACGAGGGGTAGCCGACCAGTAGGACCATCGCGTAGCGCTTCGCGAGCGGCGGCCAGTTGATCACCGCGAACATCGTGTTCCCGCTGCAGTCCGGGGTGGTGAAGAGGGCGGTGCTTCCGCCGGGATTTTGCAGGCCGTACAGCGCTTCGGGGGTCGCGTGGAGCAAGACCGCGTCGCCGCCTTTGAGGCGGTACGAGATCCAGCCGATCATCGGCTGCGGGCCGTAGCTGTTGTCGTACGCGATCAGGTCGCCGACCTCTTTGCCGTTCTTGTCCCACACTTTCTCCCGGCAGCAATGCGGAGCGGGCGGATGCGGGCGAACGCCGTCGACGGCGGCCCGGGACGGAACGAGGGTGCCGGGGTTCGGCGGTTGAGCGGCCTGCACGAGCGTGGCGGTCCCGGCCACGATCACGATGGCGGAGAGCAGGGTCGAGCGCATGCGATGCCTCCTCAAGCGAGCTTGAATCGGCTGCTTGGCTTCCCGCTGGCGAGCGCCTGCCGGGTCAGCCGTTTTCGGGAAGGTCCCGACGTGCGGGGGCGCCAACGGGCCGCCGTTGTTCTCCCGATTCAGTCCGGCCGCGCGCCGGGTGCTCCGCGCCGCCGAGCAAGAGTGCCGCAACCACAACCACTACTACGTCGGCGCCGAGCACATGCTCTACGCGCTGCTCGAGGAGCACGACGGGGCGGTCGACGCGCGGCTCGCGGCCGAGCGCATCGAGCCCGATCAGGTCCACGCCGAGGTGAAGCGCGCGCTCGGCACCGGTGAAGGACGCACCTGGGAAGGGATCCTCGTGACACCCCGGGTCCGCAAGATAGTAGAGATCGCCGAGCGGCTCGCCGAGGACCGCGAGATCGAGCCGATCGACCTGTTCGAAGCGATTCGCACCGAAGGCGGCGGGCTCGCGGCCGACATCCTGAGGCGCGCATGGAACACGTGAGCCAGATCTTCCACGACCTCGTCGTCCACCTCGGCTATCCGGGGCTGTTCGTCGTGATGTTCCTCGGCAACATCGGGACGCCGGTCGGCACCGAGGTCGTGATGCCGACCGCCGGCGCGCTCGCGGCGCAAGGGCATTTCCCGGCGCTCGGGACGCTCCCCGCCTGGATTTTGGTCGCGATTGTCGGCACGTTCGGCGAGCTGTGCGGCGCGACGACGCTGTATGCTGTGGGCCACTTCGGCGGGCTGCCGTTCGTGCACCGTTACGGCAAGTACGTCGGCTTCAAGGAGCGCGAGCTCGGGCACGTGCAGCGGTTCTACGCGCGGTTCGGCAACTGGGCCGTGCTGCTCGCGCGCTTCGTGCCGTTCGTGCGCGGCGTCGCCTCGCTCCCGGCCGGCCTCGCGCGGATGCCGCTCCCGCTGTTCTTGTTCTTCACCGCGCTGGGGTCGGTGATCTTTTGTTTCGGCCTGGCGTACCTCGGCGATGTCGCCGGCAAGAACCTCGACACCATCCTCGCCTCGCTGCACAAGGCCGCGCTCGCGATCATCATCATCGTAGTGCTGGCGATCGCCGGCGCAATCGTATGGTGGCGCTTGAACGCAAAGAAGCGGGCCGCTGCAACGTAACGAGGAATACGCGCACCTCGCGAGCAGAACGGCGTCGCCGAGTCATTCGTGGGAACGCTCAAGCTGGGGTGCGTCTGGCAAAATCGATTCGAGACGTATGCCGAGACGAAGGCGGCGATCACGGCCTGGGTCACCCACCACAACGAGTCATGACCGCATTCGCGGCTCGACTACGTCCGGCGACGGAACCGCGCAGCCGGCAGGCTGAACTAAGCGCCTAATCTGTCCAGAAACCTCGGGGTCAGTTCAGTTGCGAGGCGGGGTCGTGGACGTCGCCTCGATAGGCGTCCGGGGTCGTCCAGGCGCCGAGCGAGGAGTCATAGGCGCGGACGCCGTTGATGGCCACCGTGCTGACTCCGGGGACGACAAGATGAGCCGTCGGAGCGGATGTACTGCACGTAGGGATTGCCCTGGCCTTGGAAGCCGGGCGTCGCCGCAGTGATCGCCGCTGTGCTGAGCGTGGGATCGTGCGGCTGCATTCCGGAGGTGCCGGTGCTGCTGTTGATCGCGATCAACGTGCCGCTGGGATCGCGGTCGTAGGCGTTCATTCCGGTGAAGGCGGTGTCGCCGGGGGACCGCTTCGCCGTCGAGGCGAAGTTGAAGACCACCTTGCCCGAAGCGTCGGTGATGAACAGGACCATGTCGCCAGAGATGGCCCCGGTAACCGGGGCCATCTCTGCTCATGGTTCTGAAAATCTCAACACCAAATCCAGTCAGCCGAAAAGTGCACAGTTACGTCGACAGCCAATCAATTCCATCGCTCGCCAGCGGCTAGACGAAGCAGAACCTTCAGGAAGTACGTTGCAGATACTATTGCCGCAAGTGCCCATGGCCAGTACGTCCCACTGCCGGGCAGCCAGTCTTTGTATTCTGCAAAGGCTATTAGGGCGCACAAGACCCCAAGCAATGCCTGCGTAGAGAGCTTCCCTTCGCGTTTCATTCTATATTGAGATGTGCACGTTTAGCAAGACGCTTACTGATGTTCGTAGCTTCATGCGAAGCGCTTTTAGACTTAGTCCTTCCTTAGCATGCGATTCTCGCGAGCCTCGAGATATTTCTTCACTTCTTTTCTCACCTCGGAGCTATTGGAGGTCGCGTACCCCCGAACATCTTCCACCGCGCTCCAATTCCGCGCCAAGCGCAAGGCGCGGATAGCCGTCCATTGGCTCTCGCCGTCACGCAAGTATTCCGTAAGAGCTTGGTCGACGTCTTTGCCACCCCAGCGACCGGCTTTCAGCGCGAGTGGTTCACGTGCAAGGGAGTACGTTGGATTTCGTAGGATTTTAACAATAAGAGGAAGCTCTAATCTGGAGGCGTTCTCTGAAAGGGCGTTACCGACAGAGAAGAGTTGAACGCTGGACATCTCCTTGACGTGCCGTTCAAGAAAGGCGAAGAGCGCATCAAATGCGGCCCGACCGTAAGGCTTGGCCAACGCATGCACAATTGACATCGCAACATCGTTGGGTACAGCCTGCGCCAGGTACTTCACGAGAATCGGGACAGCTGCTGGATAGAGAAGCCGGACGTTCCCTAGTTCGCCGAGATCCCACAAGGGAATGCCGATGCTTTGTAAATCTCTAACGATAGGTTTCGCTTGGCGTTCGTTTTCGGCAACAGCGAACTTCTGGAGTCGCTCGGCCTCCGATGTAGGCTCTGCAGCAAGCCGATCTAGCGCTGATTTAGTCCAGGAGTGAACCCTTTCCCATTCCGTAGTTTCATCGTGTAGTTTCGTCGTACCGCCGCCGCGCATCACTTTGAGAAACTTACCATAAAAGTCCTAAGGCAGTCGGCCTCGATTGGGCGGTTTTTTTGATTTTCCGGAATAGTAATCCGTGAGTCGCTCCCGATAAGCTTGAAGTTCGGCGGTTGGCAGCTTTCCCCGAAGGACTTCCGGAAACGATTGTACGAGAGAAGCCAGTTGATTAACGGATGCAACAACAGACTCCTTAGATGAGCCGCCCAACTCACGGTATGCCCCATATCCGGACAAAGAGTTCACAATCTCGCTGAGCGTCACGACCTCATCGGCGTTCCCCACTTCACCGAACTCCGCCCCTATAGCGTAGGAGCGACGACCGTGGAACACATTCATGTACCGATTGCCGGCTCGGTATGTGACGAGAGTCGGGGTACTACAAACAATGTGATAATTAAGCTTCGCTGCGAATGCGAACGCCTTTTTTACCGCTGCTTCAAACCCGAGTTGAATGCGCTCTTTGTCACGCATCGGTATTTCCTGACTCACCAGTTCACATACGTGGTTCACGCTTAGCGTCGCACTTCAGGACCGGGTCCTGGGGCTGGAGCCGGTACGGGATCAGGAGCAAGCCAGTGCTGGGTCGCTTGATCGTAATGCCAACCAGCATTTTGCAATGCGTTCCGCTCCATTCTTGTAAATCCTGTATTGTCCCTCAGAGATCCGTCGGCGTTCACACTCGCGTCTCGAATCGGACGACCGCTCCGCATTGCGGAGCGTAGTAGGGAAAAATTCTGCTTCCAGTTTAATTTTGGCGTACCGCGATCGGCCATCCCGAGTAATGTACGCTCACCAGCTCCGATTGCGCCTGGTGCTTCGAGGTCTGCCAACTTACCGATAACAAGTGTACGGCTTGCCAAGCCAACCGGCCCTACGGCTCCTCCCAATCCAGGAGCGGATGCTTCCGCGGTCACTACAGCGCCGCCCATTAACATTTCGTAGCAGAACACAATCAGGGGTCCCCAACAATATCCGCTGGGATCGCTGTAGACGTACGGATTGTTCCGGTTCCACATGTATGGCTTCTGCGTCATCGGGTCGTGCACGTCGCCGTGGTAGGCGTCAGGCGTGTTCCAGACCCCGGCCTGCGGATCGAAGGTACGGACGCCCTGGACGGTGTTGTAACCGTCGCCGATTCCGTCGCCTTTTGCAATGGTGAGGAGTGCTCCGCGACCTACGGTCGCTACCGGCGAAGCGTAGTGCGGGCTGGTGAAGCTCTTGGTCGCTAGGCGGCAGTCCAAGATCACGCGGTTGAACGTGTTCGTAAGGGCGGCCGCGGAGCCAGTGGCGTTGTGACAGCCTATGACCTCATCGTCGTGCGTGCGGTCCCAGACGGTTAGTGGGTTCGACGCGCCGGGAACGTAGTCGGCGAGATCACCGATCTTGATGTCGTCGATTGCGCCGGACGGGTTGACCGTAAACAAAAGAGTATCGTCGTCCCAATAGAGCGCGTCGTACTGAAAGTCCGTCGGTGTGGTAATGCCGTTGCCAATACTCGTCGATCCGATCTGGAACGGGTGATTCGTCGGACCCCAAACGTAGCCTAGAGAGAACTCAACCGGCGAATTCGCTTTGCCACCGGTATACAACGTCTCGTTTGGGCGATTGTCGACCAGAAGGTGATCTTCCGCATCGTACACTTTTGTCGACTCTTGCCATTGAAGCTGCGCGTCTTCGCTGTAGTCGAGCTGCCCAACCTGACGTCCGACGGTGTCGTACTGAAACTGCGTCGTCGTATTGTTTTGGAGCGTTCCCGTGCCATTATCGGTGCAGTGCACGGTTGCCTCACCGCAGGTGTTCGCGGTCGAGTTCCCGACCGGGAACGACTGCTTGGCATCGAATTGATACGACCCAGTCGCCGGGAAACGCGGCGGTGAAACGCCGATCGATCGCACTTGTATGATTCGAACGCCGTTTGCCATCTTCGCCGGCACGGCAGACTTGTCGTCACTGGGGTATAGCTCCGTAACGATCTCGCCACGCGTCGAATACGTCGCGGCAAGCGTCGATCCCGCAATCCACGCACCGTTGTTGAACACCTGCGTGGAGCCGCCCAGCTGCTCGCCTTCCGCGTTGTACGTCATCCCGCTTTCCTGCCAGGCGGGCATCGATTCGGAAAGCGGCAACCCGGAAGGCCCATAGGAGATCGTGTCCGGCGCTTGACCGGTGCTGTCGCCACGGCTGGTCGGGCGCCGCCCGCCGGTGTATGCGAAGCTCAAGAACGCATTCCCGGGAAGGGTTACTTTTCGCACCAGATTGTCGGCGCGGTAGCTGTAACCCAGGACATTGGGCATGTTCGCCAGACCACTGATCGAAATTGCGGACCGCAACCCGTCGGCATAGTATCCGTAGGTCAGCGTCGCCGGCGTGTTGGAGCCCACGGCCTCCATGCGGGTGCTCTTGCGGCCGTCAGCGTCGTACGCATCGGCGATCGAGCCGACACCGTTCTGCGCGCTCGCCAGCCGACCGTCGTCGTCGTACATGAACGTCTGCGCCGTGGTGGAAGTCGGGTTGAACGTAGCCTGGTACTTCAGCCCGCGCTCGTTGTACGAGAAGTTGCGGCATTCGGGCTTCGCATTGCAGGTTTGCGAGAGGAGACCGGCGCTGCCGGCTCCGTCGTAGGTGTTCGTGACCGGCATCATGCCGATCGAGGAGTCCCGGTACTGGACAGTGGCCCGGTCCAGCGCGTCGAAGGTCGTGCCGGCCGTATCTTGCCATGAGAAGTTGGTGTTGCCCGTGGAGCCCGTCTCCGCCCAGGTGGGCGTCCCGCTGGCGGGCAGATATTCTTGCGTCTCGAAAAGATTGCCGTACGCCTGATACGAGGGGCTCGTGCCGACGTGGACGTTGCCGCCCGCGGTCAGGTCGTAGAGATAGCGCGTGCTCCAAGGGACGGGATAGTAAAAATCGCTGTTGGGATCGGGCGGCTGCTGCACCTCGATCAGACGATCCGCGCCATCGTACCATTTGTGGGTGGTCGCCGGAGTGCTGGTGTGATTGGTGATCTCAACGGTCTCGTTGCCGTCGAGATCGTACTGGAACTGCGTTGAGACGCCGGCCGCGAATTCGGAGGGGTTCTGCGTCGTCGCAAGCGTTCCATCGGGGAAGTAGGTCTTACGAGTGACGATCGTTGACAACGGAATTCCCGGTGTCTTCGCACAAGAACCATAGGGCAATGAAGTATCGTCCGGGTCGCCGATGGCGACGACGCGGTTCAACGCGTCGTACGAAAGAACCGTCGTCGTCGTTGGGTCGTTTCCGTCGCCCATCGAGCAGATGAGGTTGCCTGACGTATCGTAGGTCAGGGATTCCAGCGGTGTGCGCATGCCGTCCGGCTGGCTGATCGGATCGCCGGCGACGGACGTCGGCAGACCGTAATCTACGCCGCCTTGCCGAGCCGGGTCGTATCCGATCGCGCGGTTGTAGCCCATCGGTGTTCGAATATTCGTCAGCTCGCCGTACGGCTCGTACGACGGCGCTGGATTGACGGGGTACGTGAAGACGGCGTGCGCCGAGGAGCCGTTGTTCGCGCATAGCGCGTCGGGCCCGCCAGCCGTGGGCGGCCCAGCGGCCGTCCAGTCCCCGCTCGGATGGCTCGCGCGCTGATCGCAGTACGCGATTACATTGTTGAATTGGTCGTAGTCGTAAAGCTGCGTCGGCCGGAACGTCGCCGTTCCGGTCGGCGTAATCACCGTCGTAGACGGTTCCGCTACCGCGACGGTGTTGCCGTTGGTATCGTACGCGTAGTCGGTCTGATACCCACGAGGATTCATTTCCGAAGTGAGATTGTTGTTCGCGTCCCACGTTTCGTTCGTGACGAGAGCGCGCGACCAGTCACTACACTGCTGTCCCTGGCTCGTGCTCGCCGTGCACTCTTGCGTCTGCGTCGGACGGCCCAGCCCGTCGACCACCCAGTTCGTCATGTGGCCGTCGGTGTCGCGATAGGTCGGCGTCGGGACGCCGGTCGTGTAGAATTCAGTGAGGTATCCATATGCAGTAGCGGGGAAACCCGACTGCAAAGGGCCAGAGGTGACGGCGTCCGAAATTGTCGGATTCACCACACCCACGTGCTCGATGGAGCTCACCGTCGAAGAGACGGCGCTGGTTCCGGTGTATCCCAGCAACAATCCCTCACCATCGCTGCCGCAGCTGCCCGCGGTGCAACCGGCGTTGTACCGGGGACTCGAAAGATCTGCCAACACCCAGTCGCTCCCAAGGGGCTGGTAGCTGAATGTCTGCAGGGGGCGCGTTCCGGCACTGTTGTTCGGCGGCCGCTCCACGGACGCAAGGTTCCCGTTCGCGTCGTAGCCGTAGATGACGCTGGTTCCGCCGTCCGGAAAGGTCAGCTGCTGCAAGAGCCGATGGCCGTTGAAGTCGGCGAACGCCAGCGTCGCGCTCATGCCGGACTCGGTCGTCGCCGTGATCCCGCTGATCTTGCCGGTGACCGAGGCGTCGCCGGTGTCCCAGGAATAGTTGAAGGTGATCGAGGTGTTGCGGTTGCGCCCGATGATCTGGTGGATGCGGCCGGCATAGCCGCCTACGGTGCCGGACGTGGTGGAGCACGACTGGCTCGGGTCGACGTTGTAAAAGTAGTACAGTGTCCCGGACTTCTTCTGCCACAGCAGCCCGCATGCGCCGTCCCAGGTCAGCGTCGAGTGATCGCCGGGCGGCGCGCTCACGGTGTAGCCGCCGTACGTGATGTAGTCGTACCGGGCGCCGTCGATGTCGTAGACGCTGAAATGGCCGGGCGACGTGCGGATCACGTGCGCGTCGAATGTGTTCGTCCAGCCGTTGCCGTACAGGCCGGTCCAGGTCTGCAGATCGCCGCTCACCGTCGTCGGGCTCTGCGAGTTGTACGTCCGGCGAAAGGCCATCGCGATGCCCTTGTGCGGGACCGCCATGTCGTCGTCTTGAAGCAGCAGATTGCCGGTGCCGACGTTCACCATGAGGTGACCCCCGCCCGGCACGTTCTCTTCTTGATACCGCCACCAGTGATTGATGCCGGTGCCGGAGGCGGTCGGGTCCGAGGGAAGCGACATCGCGCGCCGTGTCCCGGGGCGCGTTCTGGGCGGCGCCGGGAGCGGCAGCGCGCGGGGTGGTGACGCTCGTGTGTTCAGCTGAAGCGAGCGCTGCTGCATCGCGCGCCGGCGGATGGCCGTCATGGCGTGATCGACCTCGAACGGTCGGAGCATCGGCGGGCCGTTGACCGGAATGCCGTGAGCGCGTACGCCGTGCACCGTCTTCGGGCGCAGGGCGCTCAGCGAGAACGGCGAGGGCTTCACGCGCGCCGGCTCCTTCACCGGAATGCGCCGCGGCGGCGTCGCGGGCGCGACCGGCACACGCTGCGGCCAAAGCGTGGCCGCTGCGGCGAGCGGGATACCGCCGAACAGCGGGCGCGCCGTGATCGCGTCGATGATGAGCGACACTGGCGAAACTTGGCTCAAGAGCGCAAAGGAAAGCAGCGCCGCCAGTGCGGCACGAACGCGGAAGCGCACGACAAATCTCCCAACAGCAAAACAGCTGTGGACCAGAATACTGCGGCAGCGCGCATGACTCAGCGCCGGCAAATAAAACCGGCGTGACATCCGTACGAACAACCCTGGCCGGTACGCTACACCCAATGTTTGCGCCGCGTCAAGTGGGTGTTATGAACCGTTGCGCGCAAACGGAGCTGCACTGTCCCTAGAGACGTTGTTGCGCTTGACGACTCATTCGCCATCACGATTGCGCGCACGCCAGCTTGAATGAACCATTTCGGAAGATCGCACGACAAAAGTCGCGGTCACGTACTGCGGTCGACGTGAAGGACAACCCGGACTGCGACCCGTACGAACGGAGCCCGCGTCGTAGCGAACGGCGCTTGCCCTCCGGTTGGTGGTGTTCTTAGTGAATTCGATTGTTATGCGTGAGCGCGCGGTATGTGCGATCATGGCGGCTCTGTTCGTGTCGTCGCCGTTCGCGATCGCGACGGCCGCGCAGCCGCCCGCGCACGATGCGCGAAAGGTCACCCTGCACGCGCAGAACGAGCCGGTCCGGAGCGTTCTCGTGCGCATTGCCCGAGATACCGGCACGAACATCGCGATCGGGGACGGCGTTTCGGGATACGTAACGGTGGAGCTGCACGGGGTCGCCCTGACGAAGGCATTGCACGCGGTACTCGATCCACTCGGCGCGACGTTTCAAGTCCACGGCGGCGTCTACGACGTCGAGCGCCCGCCGAGTGCCGTGGCGGGCAGTGCGGCGACTCCCGTCGTGCTGCCGTTGGCGGTCGTGAGCGCGAAGCGCGCCGCGGCGATGGTACGGCCGCTCTTTCCCGGTGTGTCCATCAGCGAGGACGTCTCGGCGAACGCCTTGGTCGCGATCGGCTCGGCAGCCGACGTGCAAGCGATGCGAACGGTGCTCCAAGGAATCGACGTGCGCAACCCGGCTTTGCCGGTGACGCAGGCCTTCGCTCTGCACGGAGCGGTTCAGGCGCGGGTGCTCGCGCAGAACCTTCGCGCCGCTTTCCCGTCCTCGAAGTTCGCGGCGGCTGGGGCGAAACAGCTGCTCGTCACGGCGCGTCCGAACGACCTCACCCAGATCAAAGCGGCGATCGACGCGCTCGACACGCCGAGCGCGACACCGCCGCCGGCGGCGCTGTCCGCCGAAGCGGTGCCGGTATTGCGCCGCCTGCCGCATGACGTCGCGCGGTCGCTCGCAGCGCAGATCCCGGGGCTTCACGTGGCCGTCTCCGGGAGCGCGGTCGTTCTCTCGGGTTCGCCGGACGCGGTTTCGCGCGGCAAGGCGCTCGTCGCACAGCTGGATCTTCCGAACTTCGGCGAGCGCTACACGCAAGTCTATCGCATCCGCACGCTGGACGCCGCTTCGGTGGCTGATCTCCTGCGCCGCAGTTTTCGGGACCTCGAGGTCAGCGTCGATGTGTCGCTCAACGCGCTCGCGGTCACCGGGACCGCTGCGCAGCAGCAACGCATCGCAGACGCGATCACACAGCTCGACGCAGCGCCGAGCACCCAAGGCGTAGGTGTCCAATCGGGCGCATACGGTGGCGGCTCCACGGAGGTGGTGACGCTACGGTCGTTCGTCCCCGGCCAGACGACCGGCGGCGTCGACGCGGTTACCTCGTTCACGCAAGCGTTGCAGGTGATCACGCCGGACGTTCGGGTCGTGCCGCTGCCGACGCCGGGCCAGATCGCGCTCGTCGGGCCGCCCGCGAGCGTTCGCTCCGCGCGCGAGTTCCTCGACAAGGTCGACGTCGTGCCGCCGCTCGTCGTGCTCGACACCGAAGTGCTTGAAGTCGACGAAAGCGTCGCCAAGAACATCGGCCTTCAGCTCGGCACTGCCGCCCTCAGCACGACGTTCACGGAAATGCAGCCGCCGCCGAACGCGGACGGTTCGCCGCCCCGCCTCGGGCGATTTCAAGCGCTCTCGCGCACGCCGATCTCGTTTACGGCGCAGCTGAACCTTCTCGTGCAGAACGGCAAAGGCCGCGTGCTCGCCGATCCGCGCATCACGACCCTTTCGGGGCGCACCGCCTCCATCCGCGCCGGCGACACGATCTCCATCCTCACGACGACCGCCGGCAACGCCGGAACGATTGCGAC
Organism: Candidatus Eremiobacterota bacterium; assembly: GCA_019235885.1. GTDB lineage: Bacteria > Vulcanimicrobiota > Vulcanimicrobiia > Vulcanimicrobiales > Vulcanimicrobiaceae > Vulcanimicrobium. The sequence goes on from JAFAKB010000010.1 coordinate 42,191, forward strand.
CACGCAGGTTCAAAGCTTTCAAACCGGCGTGACCCTGGACATCACGCCCTCCGTCTCGCCCGACGGTGGCGTCACCGTCGCCTTGCATCCGGTCGTGAACAGTCTGATCGGCACAAACGCTGGCGTCCCCGAGATCAGCACCCGCGACACGCAAACGACCGTGCACCTTCAGGACGACGAGACGCTGGTCATCGGCGGCTTGATTCAGGAGAACGACACCCGGACGACGACCAAGATCCCGCTGCTGGGCGACGTGCCGCTCGTCGGCCGCGTGTTCCGCAACGACAACGTGCAGGGTCAGCGCAACGAGCTGATCATCGTCGTCACGCCGCACATCGTCAAGCCCGGCAAGTCCATCCTTCCCGGTCCGCCGCTGCAGGTGGTGCCGACGCCGGCCGCGCTCCCGACCTTGCCGCCGAACACGCGCCTCCCCGCACCGAGCGGCCAGCTGCCAATGAGACGGATGACATCCGCAATCGTAGCAGCGACGCCGGCGCCGATTGCGGTGGCTTCGCCTGGGCCTCGCGCGGCTGTGACGCCGGCGCCGGTGCCGACAGCCTTCGCCCAAACGAACGTATTCACGTTCGGCGCCGCGCCGCAAAGCAATTTCGCGAAACCGACCGATCCGGTTCAGATTTTCTACGCGACGCTTTCACCGACCGTGGTTTCGAACGGAAGCTCGGTGCGCGTCGCCGCCGTGACCACGGCGAACGCGACGACGGTCAAGTTGCAGATCGGCACGCAGAGCATCGGCCTTGCGCAAACCGCGCCCGGCCAATGGCAGGCATCGTTCCCCTTTCCGCTCGCGGCGCTTGCACCCGGACAAACCGCCGTAACGGCGTCTCTTGTCGCGAGCCGGTCGGACGGCACATCTGCCACCGTCCCAATTCCGCTCAATGTAGCGTCGTCCTGAGCGCCCTTCGGACTTCGCTTAGCGAGGGACGCACAACGAGGGGCTAATGTGCGCTGTATGCGATGCCGGGTCTATCCGGAAATAGCGCTCGCAACACGGCTATCGCTGCGATGTATGGAAACGCTACCGGTCTGCAGTGCTAGCGGTGTGGCATTGTTTGTTCCCGGACGCTCGGGAAGCCGGGCCGCGAGTGGGGAGCGCCGCCGCCAGGCGCGGTCTACCTACGGCGTGCACGCAAAGCGGCATTTCGCGCAAGGTTTTGTGAACGAAAGGATTAAGAGACCGATGAAGGGCCTGCTCGCTTGGGCTGCCCGCTATACCTGTCATTTCCTTGATTTGAAAGTGAGGTGGGTGTGAGCACTCCTGCTTTTCGTGTGAGTGATGCGCAGTTGCGACTAGTCATCGAGCACTACGAACGCGCTGCGCCATTGATTGCGGCAAATTTTCCGAATGCGCCGCTCGTGGCGGCGTACTATGCGCACGGGTTGGAAGAGCGCCCTACGTACTCGGGCGGCTGGCAAAAGCCGCTGCCGGAATCCGTTCACACGGTGCACGTCGAGACGTCCAGCGGGAAGCACCTCTATCCCGGCTGCACCGAGAACGCGATCTTGTGGCTGGTGCACGGCTATGCCGTCGGGATCCAGTCGTGGACGCCGAGCGCGCGCGATCCGGAGTCGGTGGGGTTCGCGCGGTTGCTGCTGCGCCCCGTCGCCGGCGCGGATCAGATGATGCTGAAAGAGGCGCTGCTGGCGATGCGAACGGCGCTGTTCTCGCGTGGCAACGGGCTGGAAGCGATTCCTATGCTCGATGGGCCCGACGCCGCTGCGCTGTTCGTTCCGCTATCGGACGCGCCGACCTATGAGGCGGTTCGTGGGTGGCTGCACGAGCTTGTCGGCCATGCGATCGAAACGCATCCCGCGCTGCTCGTCGGCGAGCGGCATCCCGATGAGAAGTTCGAGGCCGCGCGGATTCAGTGCACCTTCGTGTCGGATGCCGTCGGGCATTCGAGCGCGCTGCCGTACTCCCTCTCCGGACCGTCGGAGCTTCCGATGGTGACGCCGTTCAGGTGGGAGGAGCTCGGCACGATGGAGCACGGGAAATTCAACGCGAAGAACTCGGCGGAGCGACTTCAGAACGGCGACGTCTTCGCGCAGCTGGTCGCGGAGATCGGCCTTCAGCGGTTCGCGGACGCCGTGCGGTAAATGTCAGTCGTTCCGCCGTATCTGTTGGAGGCGCTCGAGCGGCATCCGAGCGAGCGCGTGCGGACCGCGGCGCAGCGGACGCGCTCGGCGCGCGTGCCGCACGAGCAGCCGACGCGGCCGGCGGCGCGGATCGCGGTCCATCGGCCGCACCCCAAGCACCGGTTGATTTACGACGATCGTCACGAACAGGTGTTGCCGGGCGTTCTCGTGCGGAGCGAGGCCGAGCCGAGCAGCGGCGACGGCGACGTCGACCGCGCGTACGACATGGCCGGAGAGACGCTCGACTTCTACGCAGCGGTCTTCGGCCGGGACTCGATCGACGATCGCGGCATGCACGTCATCTCCACGGTTCACTACGGAGAGCGGTATCTGAACGCGTTCTGGGACGGCGCGCAGATGGTGTACGGCGACGGGGACGGTGAAGTGTTCGCGAGCTTCACCACGTGTCTTGACATCACGGCGCACGAGCTCACGCACGGTGTGACCCAGGCGGACGTCGGGTTCGTCTATGACGGCGAGACGGCGGTGCTGTGCGAGTCGATCGCGGACGTCTTCGGGTCGCTGGTGAAGCAACGCATGCTGGGGCAGACGGCGGATGAAGCGGACTGGGTGCTCGGCTCGGGCATCTACGGCTCGGGGATCAAGGGCGTCGGGTTGCGGTCGATGGCATCACCGGGCTCGGCATACGATGATCCCTTGCTCGGCGGTCGCGATCCTCAAGTGGCTCACATGCGCGACTACGTCGAGCTGGGGACGACGGAACGGACGGCTCACCGGAACTGCGGCATCCCGAACCATGCGTTCTACCTTTTCGCGAAGGCCGTGGGCGGGAACGCGTGGGACGTCGCGGGACACGTGTGGTACGACGCTTTGCGTTCCGGACTGCACCGCGCGTGCGAGTTTCGCGGCTTTGCGCTTGCCACGGCGGAGGCGGCGCGGTCGCACGGCGCACCCGTCGTGGAGGCGCTTCACCACGCGTGGCGCAGCGTCGGCGTCAGCGTCCCTCAGCGGGCGGCGTCGGCGGGTTAGTCCCGGCTGGGGCGGTCGACCGGCCCGCGGTTCGGATGATGATCCCGTCGTGCTCCGGCACCGCGATTGCGTCGAAGGAGCGGACGAGGTCGTCCATTGCCGCCCGGATCTCTTCGCGCGTGGCGCCGCCACCGGCGCCCGCTCTGCGGAGCGCGCCTTCGACCAAGACCATGGCAACGTCGAGCGTGAGCGCCGGCATCTCGCTCCACGGGACTTGTCCGACCAGGTCGCGCTGTGCGGCGAATCCCTGGCGCTGCAGCTCCGAGCGGATCACGAACGCTCGCTTTTCGGGGCCGTGCGTGCGGTTCCAGATCAGGTCTTGAAGCCGGTCGTGGACCGGGCCGCCCTTGAAGAGCTCGCGGCACTCGTAGGAGTCGACGTCGTTCTGCAGCGCCTGGATGAGATCGTCGACGGTCCAGAAGGCGACGTCGTGCGCCTGGAGCTCGCTGAAGAACGTCTGTTCCTGTTTGATACCGGGGGCGACGATTACGGCGGCCGTCGCGTCGTAGCGGCCGCGAAACTTCGCCGGCTCGGAGGGCGGGACGTTCTCGGCGATGCCGGAGTGGGCGGTCTTGCATTCCAGGATCGCGCGGTATCCGAGAGGTCCGAGCGGAGCGTCGAGCGTGCCGTCCGGTGCGTCGTGACCGCCGATGTGCGTGGCGATAAAGCCCATCAGGGTGAACGCGTCGCATGCGGCACGCTCGAAAGCGGTCGGATCGTCGCCGACGGAGGTGGAGCGCAGAAGGGCTGAGATCGCCGCCAGCGTTTCGGCGGAGATGTTTCGCGGGCGCGGCGCGAGGGTGGCTGGAGGCCAATCGTCCACGGGATGGTTCACGCGGAATGCGAGGGTCACCGGGTCCTGAACGACCTCCGGCCGCCGGCCACGGGTGACTTCGCGCTGGATGTACTGCGTCAAGTCGACGTAGATGTTTTCCGGGGTCATCGTGGCGGGAAATACACCGCTCGCGACGCCGGCGCGCAGGAGGGCCTCTGCGTTGCGTGGCTTGCCGTCTTCGAGGATCGCCAGCGCGGAAGCGAGGTGGGTGTTCGCACGCACCTCCATGATTTCAGGCGATGCGTCGGCATGTGGATCTGCCATTTGGTGTAAGTATGCCGAGGTTCGAGCGAGGCCCTTGGCTGCGAGCTAGCGTTTCGCGATCTCATATCGTCGTGGCGGGCCGAGGATGCGCCGCGCAGTGCGCTCGCGGACTGGCGCCTAAATCAGTGATAGAAATGTATCCGTCTCGCGGCCGAGGAACGGTCGCATGCCGGACTTCCCATGGCGGCAGCGGGACGGGAAGATGCGGAACGTGAGCGCGGGACGGGTGCAGGACATTTGTGAACGTAGCGCTCGACATGCCGCTCGGCGCAACGGATTTCGAGCGGCTGAGCCGTGTCGCCGATCGGCACGGTTGAGGGTTCGAGAACCATCTGCGGCTCTCAAACTGCGGATCGGCGGGATGATGATCACCCTCCTGCTTTGACTATTCCGACGCATTCGTGCGAGCGCGTATGCAAAAGCCACCGAAGGGGCGCTCGCCACGACGCGGTTCTCCGCCTAGTTTACTCGTATAGTCGCATTAGCGTTACCGCGTCCTGCAAGTCAGCTATGTAGATCCGCCCAAAGTGCCCAGGGTCAATCCCGGCACGCTTCACCGCAAGCATTTCACCAACCCATTCCGCATTGATTCCGAGCCAGAGGGGAGATGTGGTTCCGTAGTCCTTGTTGTTCTTTGCGGCCACGGCGTCGCGGATGAGCGTGAGTGCGCTCGGAATCGGGCGTTCATTGATGTCGCGCGTCGCCCTAATTGGTCGCTCTGCGTCCGCGCCGTTGAAAGCTCTAACACTCCTGACATACTTCGCGATTGCAGGATTCTCAGGCTGTCCGGGATCTCCGTTGCTCCAGTTGTGCGCCGCCAGCCATGCGCCAATTGCATCGACGAGCACGGGGACCCGCGCACGTTTCGGTAGCGCGGCGAACCCGATGCTGATCCGTCGGTCCTTGGTGACGCGGCGGAGAGCTTGGTCCGCTATTGCGACTTCTGTCAACAGGTTCTCGACGCGTCGGAGTGCGGCCGTGAACGCGCCGTCTCCTCGGGCTAGCGTCATTTCGAGCCCCGCCGTTTGTCCATCGACGGTAACCTGCAGGTCGGGATGCGGGGGCACGAAGCCAGTGTGGAACGCGGCACCGCGGACGCCAGCCCGGGCGAAGACCGTGAGGGCGCCGACGATTTCGGTTCCTTGCGTTGTGAGAGTGCGGCTTCCGGGGTCGTGCGGCAACGCGTAGTTGGCGGCTGGCGTCTCATCGATTCTGTAGCCGCTGATGAGCTCCTCAATTTCGACCTTGGACCCGCCGCGGTACAGACGCGCCTCGACGAGGCCCGACGGCGTTTCGTACACCTCTGGCCGGAGATCGTTCTCGCTGAACTCGCCGCCAATGCGTATCTCCTGCGTCATGACTTCCATATACTTCCCGTGGCAGGGAAGCGAAACGCGCCAACCGGGGACGGCGGCCGAGTGGCGAACCGATCGGACTCATGGACGCGACGGGAGGGGTAGTGGGCGGTTCGGCGCCGGACGACCGAAACAGCGGGGTGCGGGCACGCGCAATGGGGGACCCGTTCGTGTCGCACGCAATACGGACGATAATCGTGCCTGCCGCGACGTCGTTCGAACACTCGCTGGTCATGGACCGCCTTTCAATCATATCGGCGTTCCACGAAGCTCGGTACTGCGGGGTCGAGTTAGCGAGCCTACGCGAGGCACGCAATTACGAGGCTAGCGAGCGCGACCCGCGTGAGACGACCGAGCAGCGGCTCCGAAATGACGCGATAAACAGCGCGCACTATGCTGCCCTTGAATCGCGTCGAAAAACTGCCGCAACGGCGCTGATCATAGCGCTCGACAGATTGTTCGATGCTTTCTGGATGAAACTCGGACTCCCGGAGTGGAGCGTCCGTGGTGGCACCGTGATCGCCGCCGACGTAACGGCCATCGAACTCGTTCACCTTTGCGGAAATTACTTGCGACACCTGCACGAATGGTTTGCCATTAGTGCGCTCACAGGCAAGGCAAAAACAAACATCGAACGGCTGCGCATCGCTGGTTTGGATTTCCGCGACCCGGACATGCTGGGGCAAGCCGTCGACAAGTTACCGTTCGGGAATTTTACTGACCTCGAAGTGATGGTCCTAGATTTCGTTGAGTTTATGGCTTGGTTCACACAGGAGAAGGTGATCAGCGCGTGGGCTTCCGCGAACGGCGAGACTTATGAGGTCTCGTTCAATGCCTACGACGACAGCGAAAGCGGATACGGACGCCTTGGGACGCTGCTCGACCGCGAACTCGGACCGAAGTGGAAATTGCCGGCGAACCCGGGCGGTGCCGCGCCGAGCGGCAAGGCGTGAACGAGACGAGAACAGAGCGACGATATTCTGCAGTCTTGTAGGCGAGATCGGCAGTAGCTCTACTTCGATCTATTTTTTGCTGCAATACTGATTGAGAAGCACGCGGGTTCGTGCTATAATAGTGGTGCGCAAAAAATGCGCTGAAAAAATTTGCGGCCCGGCCGACGCGGGAACGTCGACCGGGCCCGTCACCCGATGGAGATAGCCACCGAATGACAACCGTGCATTTCGACGCGCCTGCGTCGAGTACCCCGCGGCGCGTTGCCGCCTCTCCCTATCCGATTGGGACCATTGCCGGGCGGATCGTCCGCGTTGCCTGGCTTACGGCGCTGCTCGTGCGCCGAGAGCGCGTGCAGTTCGAGCGCTATCGGCAACGGTTCGGCGCATCGTTGCGGACGTTCCACCGTGACATCGCCTGCCTGCGAGATGCCGGGTTGTATCTTGAGGTCGAATACCCCTATACGTATTGGCTCCTCTGCTTTATGGCGGATTCCGATGCTGCATGAAGCTTGGAACGAGGACGTGCTTCGGGCGCTCCCCCTTGGCTATCGGCTCGTGCTGCGCTGGTGTGATTACCTCGATTTCGAGGATGTGGTTTGCATCGACCACGAGTCGCTCTTCGAGTGGAATTTCGCCTATCGCGGTAAGGCGACTCGGCTTTCACGGGTAGTCTTCGGGAACGGAAGCCTACCGATGGTAGTCGTGCCTACGGCTCTCGTCAACGACACGCAGACGTTTGCTCTGCAACGGGCGGCCGAACGAGGGTTCGAGAGCCGCCGTCCAATCTTCGAGCAGACCAATGGCGAGCCGATCACGCGGGCTTCGCTTTGCGCCGCGCTTGGACATGCTCTGGAACTGACTCGGCTCGCCAGCAGCTCCAGGCGATTGAACCCGTTGATCGATTCGCCGGCCAAAAAAAATGACGGTACCGCCGTTCGCATGGACGACGCGCTCGCCGATGAGCCGGTCAGCCTACGAGGGCGAAGCAGAGGCCGGGGCTGGCGATCGCCGGTGCGATCGTATGGTCGTGCTTGAACGCCAAGAAGCGCGCCGCCGCGACGGACGCCGCCGCCGCCTGACAGCAGGACGAAACCCTTAGAAAAACTACGTGTAATCACGAATGGTTCGGCCGGCGCGCGGCGGCTAGCATGGCTTCATGGCCGCATGGAGCCCGTGCGCCGAGCGTGCGTGGCGTTCGTTACCCCATCATGTAGCGCGCCAGTTGCGTGCGCGACGTAACACTCAACTTCGCGAACGCGTTCGCGAGGTGGACTTCGACGGTCCGCTCGCTCAGAAACAAGGCCTGCGCAATCTCACGGTTGCGCTTTCCTTCGGCGACCAGCTCGGCGATCTGAACCTCTCGCCGGGTCAAGCCGTCTTTGCGGCGGGCCGTGCGGGGGCGCAGGGCGCGTCCGAGCGCCTTCGGGCGCCGCGCGCCCTCTTCCGGCACGGCGCAGCGCATGGCCAGCTCGGCGAAGAACGATGCGCCGAGCACGCCGAACTGCTCGGAAGCGTCGCGCAGAAGCGCGTTTCCGTCGGCGAGCCCCAGCGCCGCGCGCGCGTAGCCGCGGCTGAAAACGTATTGCGCGCGCAGCCAGCGCGAACAGCGCGGGGTCTCTTCGACGGCGAGCTCCTCGGCCAGCGCGCGGTCGTCGCGCACCGCGTAGAGCGCGAGCGCGACGGGGACGAAGCAGATCGCGTCGATCGCGAGCGGTCGCCGGCGGAACTCGGTAACCTGGCGCGCGATCTCGGTCATGAACTGCGGGCGCGGCTCGTCGTTGGCGGTGAGCATCCAGGCCGCGAGCTGGAACGCGCTCGGCCCGATCCCATGCCGCGAGGCAAGATCGAGGAACGGCAGCGCGCGCGCGCCGGCGCCGGAGCGCTCGCCGTCGAGCGCGCTCATCGCAACGCTGACGGCGAGCAGCAGCATCTGCTGAATCGCCGGAAGCCGGTCGAGGTTGATGCGCTCGAGCCGGTTGTCGAGAGCCTGGCGGCGGCCGCGCGCCAGATCGGCGACCGCGTGCAGGTAGTGCCAGTAGCCGACGATCTCCTCGCCGCGCGAGCCGGCCGCCGGGAATTCGGCCGTGCCGAGCGCGCGGCAACCGTGCTCCTCGAAATCGACGAACGTGTCCACGATCGGGAGCGAGAAGTCGAGGCCGGACTGCTGATTGGTGGAGAACGACTCGGCGACGCGCAGCGCGCGCTGCGCCGCCTCGTGCCGGCCGAGCCGCGAGTCGATCAGCGCTTGCGATTGGTGGAACGAGGCGATCGCGAGCGGCGTCGCGCCGGGCTCGTCGCGCAGCTCGGCCGCGATCGCCGCGACGTGCGGCTCGTCGACGATTCCGGCGTACGTCGCCGCGACGGCGGCGCGCAGCTCCGAGGCCTCGGCGGGATCGTGCTGGTCTTCGATCGAGTGCTCAAACGTAGCGATCGCGCGCGCCGGATCTTCGAGATCGGTTTGGATCGCGACCAGCGTCGCGGCGAGCCGGCCGAGGCCGGCGGTGATCCCCGCCTCCTTGCCGTGGCGCAGCGCGCGAACGATGAGCGTTTCGGCTTCGCCGTAGCGGGTCGCGAAGCGCAGCGCCGCCGCGTACGTTCGGAAGAACGCCACGTAGCGCTCCGGCCCAGGCCAGCGCACGGCGAGCGCTTCGGCGAACGCGGCGGCGGATTGGTCCCAGCGCTTGAGCGCGTATGCCGCTTCGGCCGTGCGCGTCGCGTACTCGTAGCAGGTGTCGCGATCGCCGATAGCGGCCGCGTGCTCGACGATCCGGCGGTAGTCTTCGATTCGGCCGCGTTCGAGCGCGATGAACGCGGCGACGATCTTGCGGCGCAGCGGCATCTCGAGCGCGATCGAGTCGCGCACCGCGGCGCACACCGCGTCGTGGCGGAACGCGAACGCGCCGTCGCGCGCGCAAAGATAGCGCCGGGCCTGCTCGACGAGCTGCGCCAGCCGCACCGGGTCGGGGTAGAGCACGCTGAGCACGCGCTCCTCGACCGGTGCGCCGATCAGCGCGCAGTGCTGCAGGAACTCACGTGCCGGGGCGTCCATTGCCGCGAGCTCGCGCTCGATCTTCGCGCGCAGGGTGCTCGTCAGGTCGGCGGCCGGACGGCCCTCGTCGGCGCGTGCCTGCGACGCGAGCAGGACAAGATCGGCCGCGACGCCCTGGGCTTGGTCGACGACGGTCTCGAGTACGTCGTCGGGCACGCCGGGATACTCCGCGCGCACGATCGCGCGCGCTTCGCTCGGCGCGAGCCGTCCCAGCGACAGTTCGGCGCTGCACGCCGGCAGATCGGGATGCGGCGGGCCGTCGTCGCGCTGCGCGCAAAGCACGCACAGCGGAACGTCGCTCAAGTAGGCGTACACGTAGCGCACGGCGCGCGCCGTCTCGGACTCCATCGCTTCCGCGTCGTCGATCGCGATCAGCAGACGCCGGTCAGCGGCGATCCCTTCGAGCAGCCGGCTCGCGACGATCTCCGGCGCGATCGCCGCCGCATCCGGCCCGCCGTTCGCCGCCGCGGCGCCGGGCTGCAGCACCGCGAGCGCGCGGGTGAGACCGCTCGCATACGCGCCGGCGTCGTCGCCGAGCTCGCGCAGCGCCGCGGACGTGAGATCGAGCAACAAGGCCAGCGGATCGCCGCGCGCGCCGGCGCAAGCGACGGAGAACGCGAGCCAGCCGGCTTCGCGCGCGGCGCAGACCGCGCTGCGCAGCAGCGTCGTTTTGCCGTAGCCCGGCGGTGCGACGATGCGCACGAAGCGGTGCTGGCGCAGCTCCGCGACGCGATCCATATGCTGGCGGATCGCCGCAAGATCCCGTCCTCTGGTACCGGACGAAACGAAATCGTTCAAGACCATCGGGCCACCCGCCGCATAGCGAGACACCGCCGACCCGGTAGCGGTCCGGCGACGTTTCGACGCGGCCGGCGCCTTTTCATCGCCATCTGAGAGGAGAACGCACCATGTCGTCCCCGACAACCGAGACCACGACGACCACGACGACCACGACGACGACCGTCACCACGACCGCCGGCGCCGCCGGCACCACCCAGAAGTCCTGGTCGAGTAACGGCCAGGCGGCGTATCCGATCACGACCGACAAGTCGACGCACCCGTTCTACGCGTTCGTCGACTTGATCGGCCGCGACCCCGCCGCGCTCAAGGCATTCTGCGACGACCCGAGCGGCGATCCCGCAGCCGCGAATCTCACTCCCGAGCAGAGGGCAGCGCTGTTGACCGGCCACTGGCGCAACATCGAGGCGCAGGTCGCCGCCGAGAACGACCAGCTCAAGACGGTCGTCTATGAGTACATCGGCTGGAACATGAAGGCCGTCGGCCCGGACATTCTCGCCGCGCTCAAGGCGAAGGCTCCTGCGTGAGCCGTCCGGGGCTCGTCGTCGTCGGCACCGGGCTTCAAGTGTCGGCGCACGTCGCGCCGCTGGCGCGCGCGCACGTCGTGCAGGCCGACAAGCTGCTTTACCTCACCACCGATCTCGGCGCGGCGGCGTGGCTGACCGAGAACAACGCGAGCGCCGAGTCGCTGGAAGGGTTCTACGCGCCGGGCAAAGCGCGCGCCGACACGTACGAGGAAATGGTCGAGCACGTCCTCTCGTTCGTGCGCGCGGGGATGCTCACGTGTCTGGCCGTGTACGGGCATCCGGGCGTGTTCACGTACGCGACGCACGAAGCGGTGCGCCGCGCGCGCGCGGAAGGCTACGAGGCGCGCATGCTGCCGGCGATCTCGGCCGAGGACTGCTTGTTCGCGGATCTGGGCGTCGACCCGGCCGACCACGGGTGCCAGAGCTACGAGGCGACCGACTTTCTCGTCCACGACCGCACGATCGACACGACGAGCGCGCTCGTGCTGTGGCAGATCGGCGTGGTCGGGAATCTCGGGCTCGTCACGCAGACGAGTCAACGCGGGCTGGCGATCCTCGCCGAGACGCTCGTCGCGCGCTACGGCGCGACGCATCCGGTCGTGGTGTACCACGCCAGCCCGCATCCCATCGTGCCGCCGACGATCCAGCGGATCATGATCGGCGGCATCCTTGAGGCGGAAGTGGTGCCGATGTCGACGCTCTACGTTCCGCCGCTGCAACCTGAGCGCGTCGACTGGGCGATGGCGCGCCGGCTGGGCTTAGAATGCGAGCTCGCCTGCGCCGACGAGTGAACGACGTTCGCCCAATTCGCACTTCTCTTTTCCACTCGCCAAAGCCGAAAGGAACGAGCCGTATGGCAACGCTCAGAGTAACCCTTTCCAAACCCGGCCAACCGTGCGTCCAAGACGAAACGCCGGCCGGTGTTTTCCCGCACCCCGGATGGTACGCGTTCGTCAACACATGCGACGGACAACCGCTGGTATACGCCGGCAAAGAGTACGGGCCATTTCCGGTCGACCACGGGTACGTCGAGATCAAGAACGTCCCGCCTGGGACGTATTACGTGTGGGCGCTGGTCAACCCGTTCCCGGTCGCGACGAAGGGACCGTATGCCGACGTCATCTATCAGTCGAATTTCGTCGCGCACTTCTCGATCATCGAAGTGTGTTGCAACGATTGTCCGGAAGACATCTGCGTTCGGCTCTACAACTCCGGCTGGCACTACTGCGCGACGGTGATCATCCACTGGTTCGCGACGCTCGCCGCACGCGGCCAGATCGATCCGGAGCTTGCGGAGACCGTTCACACGACCCTGACGCGCGCGATGGTGAAGGGCGACGCGCTGCCCGCCGACGCTCCGATGATCCAGCAGATCCAGCAGCTCGCAGAGATGTTCCATCGACAGAAACGCGCCGACCGGTAGTCGCGAGCCGCAATTCCCGTAGCGGTTGCCGGTGCGCCGGCAACCGTGGCGGCGTCAGCTTCATACAAGAGATCCGCGAGCCACCCGCTGCTTGATCCTACGCTTTTACGCAGCTTGGCAAGCAGAGGTAAGCAAGTATAAAACGTTGGCGATATGCTGATGTGACATCCTCCTGGGCCTGTCGTATCATCGGGGAATGGCCTCCGAGCCGACACGCCTCGAACGCACCCTAGCGCAGCTTCCCGACCTGCCCGGCGTCTACATGATGATCGGGGCGGACGGGCGCATCCTGTACATCGGGAAGGCCGTGTCGCTGCGCAACCGGGTGCGTTCGTATTTCCAGGACTCGGCGGCGCACCCGTACCGCACGACCAAGATGGTCGAGCGCGTCGCCGACGTGCGCACGATCGTGGTGACCAACGAGGTCGAGGCGCTGATCCTCGAGGCGAACCTCATCAAGCGCCACCAGCCGCCGTTCAACGTGCGGCTGCGCGACGACAAGCGGTTCCCGTACCTCAAGGTGACGAACGAGCCGTTTCCGCGGGTCGTGTTCACCCGGGTGGTGAAGGACGACGGCGCGCGCTACTTCGGGCCCTACACGAACGCGCACGGGCTGCGCGAGCTGATCGATCTGGTGCGGCTGGTCTTTCCGCTGCGGACCTGCCGCGAGCCGATCGACGGCAAGCGCAAGCGGCCCTGCTTGCAATACCACATCAAGCGCTGTCTGGCGCCCTGCGTCGGCTATCAGTCGGAAGAGGACTACGACCGGCTGGTCGACGAGGTGGTGCTGTTTCTGGAGGGACACTACGATCCGCTGATCCAGCGGCTGCAGGGCGAGATGAGCGATGCCGCCGAGCACTACAACTTCGAGGCGGCCGCGCGGTTGCGCGACCGCATCATCGCGGTGAGGCGCACGATCGAAGCGCAGAAGGTCGTGTGGCACTCGCGGATCGACGTCGACCTCATGGCGCTCGCGCGCGCGCAGGGCCAGGCCTGCATGCAAGTCTTCATGGTGCGCGACGGCAAGCTGCTGGCGAACGACTACTTCATCCTCGAAGGCGCGGGCGAGCGCGCCGACGCGGAGATCGTCTCGGAGTTCATCAAGCAGTTCTACACCGCGCGGACCGGCAACTTCGGCATGGACGCCTCGCACGAAGCCGAGGTTACCGGCTCGCCGCTGGCGCTGCGCGCGGCGCGCGACCAGCAAGCTCCGGTGGCAGAGAAGGTCCGCGCGCGGCGCAGGCGCGCGTACGAAGCCGCCGTGCCGAAAGAGATTCTGGTCGAAGCGAGGCCGGACGACGCCAGCGTGATCGAGGCTTGGCTGACCGAGATCAAGGGCGTGCGGGTGCGCGTGCTGGAGCCGCAGCGCGGCGAGCGCGTCGACTACCTCAAGCTGGTGAAGAAGAACGCGGAGCAGAACCTGCGCGCGTTCTTGGTCCACCAAGAGGCGACCGAGACCGCGTCGGCAAGCGCGCTGACCGAGCTCGCGGCAGCGCTCGATCTGCCGGAGCCGCCGCACCGGATCGAGTGCTACGACATCTCGAACATTCAGGGGACGAACTCGGTCGCCTCGATGGTCGTGTTCGTCGAAGGACGGCCGAAGAAGAGCGACTACCGGCACTTCAACATCCAGGCGGTGCAAGGTCCGGACGACTTCGCCTCGATGCAGGAGACGCTGCGCCGGCGGCTGCGCTATCTGCGCAAGGACGCGGACCGGCCGCCGCTCGCCGAGGGCGACGCCGCAACGGCGGCGATCGAGGCGCAGGCGCGCAAGCGCGAGCGCTTTCACGAGAAGCCCGATCTGCTGCTGATCGACGGCGGAAAAGGGCAGTTGAATGCCGTGGTCGAGGTGATGCACGAGACGGACATGTGGGGCATCCCCGTCGCCGGACTGGCCAAAGAGCACGAGTGGCTGTTCGTCCCCGGCAACGGCGAGCCGATCGTGCTGCCGCCGGGCTCGCCGGGGCTGCATCTGGTGATGCGGATTCGCGACGAAGCGCACCGTTTCGCGATCGCGCACCACCGCAGCAAGCGCGGCAAAGCGATGACGCGCTCGGTGCTCGACACGCTCGACGGCGTCGGCCCCGTGCGCAAGAAGCGCCTGATGACCGCGTTCGGCTCGGTGCGCGCGATCAAGAACGCCTCGGTCGACGAGATCGCCGCCGTCAAAGGGATGACGCCGGCGCTGGCGTCGCAGGTGAAGAGCGCGCTCGGCGGTTAGCGCGTATCCGGCCGGCTAGAGGTTCTTCAGCGCAAACGCTTTCAGCGCGGCGAGGTCGCCTATGAAGCGGTTGCGATCGACGCTGCTGCCGAGGCCGGCGATCGGCGGCTGCGTCGTCGGGATCGAGCCGTCGGAGTATTGCCACATCACCATGCCGGGCGTCTTTCCGGCCCACCCCGGCGGGATGTTCGACTGATACGAGTCGTCGTTGTACGCGGCGACCCAGAGCGGATGGCCGGCGTATCCGGAACCGCCGTTCAGATACTCGCCCGGGAACGAGTACGACATGTAGAGCAGCATCCGCGCGCCCTTGAGATGCGGTTCGACCGCCTGCAGGAAACCGGAGATCTGCGCCATGACGGCGTCGCTCGACATCCCGCCCGGAACCGCTTCGCAGTCGAGCGCCGGCGGGATGTCGCCGTTGCGCGGCGTGTAGACCGAGAGGAAGTTCGCCGCCTGCGCGGCCGGATCGTCGGTCCACGAGAGGAAGTGGTACGCGCCGGCGATCATCCCCGCGGCGCGAATTCCGCTGATGTTGTGCGCGAAGCTGCTCTGCACGTTGCCGCTGCCCTGCGTCGCCTTCGCGATCGCGAAGCTGTACCCGGACTCCTTGACGAGATTCCAGTCGATGTCGTTGCCCTGGAAATCTGAGACGTCGATGCCGTTGACGAATGCCATGGTGGAGCGCGCCTTCGCGCCTGCTCGGGGCGCGGCCTGGCGGCGTCAGCCCGGCGGCGGCGCCTTGGCGAGAAAGGTGCGGATCGCCGCGTAGAACGGGGTCGGGTTTTCGACCCACGGAAAATGGCCCGAGTCGGGGATCATCACCTTCGTCGCGCGCGGGAAGAGCGCGTCGAGCTGCGCTTCGGCGGCGCGCGAGGGATCGTCGGTGCCGAAGACGAGGAGCACCGGGATCGTCGCGTTGCGCAGCGCGTCGTTTACGTCGTAGTGCTTCGAGATGTCGGCGAACATCGCGCGGCTGACGTCCGCGTTCGCGTAGTGCTGCGGCATCGCCGCGGCGTAGGCGACGCCTTTCGCGTGATCGTGGAAATAGCCCGGCAGGATCGCGCGCAGCGAGCCTTGGCCGCCGCTCTGCTGCGTCGCGTCGGCGGCGTTCTTGTCCGCGTCGGTGAGGCGCGCCTCGATGATCTGGCCGAACGCCTTCGCGAACGTCGGATCGGGTCCGCCCGGATCGAGCAGCGCCAGCGACGCGACGTTGTTCCCGTGCGCGGCGGCGTACGCCATCGAGAGCATCGCGCCCCACGAGTGGCCGAGCAGCGAGAGGCGCGTCTGGCCCAGCGCGGTGCGCAGGGCGTCCAGATCGGCGACCGCGCCGGCGACGGTGGCCTGCGAGCCGTCGCCGAACGCGGCGCGCGAGGCGCCCGTACCGCGCTGGTCGAGGACGACCACTGTGCGCTCGCGCGACAGCTCGACCGCGATCGGATCGACGTAGGCCGATTCGAGTCCGGGGCCGCCGCTGAGCAGCACGTGGATCGGGCCCGTCTCGCCGAAGCGCCGGTAGCTCAGCGTGCCGCCGGTGACGGGGAAGGTGCGGACGGCCGGATCGGCGGCTCGGACCTTGCCCGCGGTTGCGGCGCCGGCCGACGCGGCGGCGGCCGATGCGGCGGCGAGAAAACGACGACGGTTCATGCCCCGGGCTCCTTCGCGGCGAGAACGTTCCCGGCCGACGGGCGGATGTTCCTCGGTGCCGCGGCGAAGGGGGCGGCATGGGCTTTCTGATCCGGCTCGTCGTCAACGCGATTGCGCTGATCGCCGTCGCGTACGTCGTGCCGGGGATCCACGTCAGCGGGATCGGCGGCGCGCTGATCGCCGCGCTGATCCTGGGGATCGTGAACGCGATCTTGCGGCCGATCCTTATCATCCTGAGCTTGCCGCTCGAGCTGCTCACGCTGGGATTGTTCACGCTCGTCATCAACGCGCTGCTGTTCTGGCTGGTCGGCGCGCTGCATGTCGGACTGGACGTCGCCGGGTTCTGGCCGGCGTTCTGGGGCGCGATCGTGATGGCGATCGTGTCGTGGATTCTTTCGCTGCTCACGCGCGGGCCCGAAAGGCGGCGCGCGTAGTGGAACGGACGCAGAAGTTGTTGAGCATCGCGCTCGCCGTGCTGGCGATCGACGGTTGCGCGCTTCCCGTGCTCGCGGCACCGGAGCTGCCGGAACGGACGCCGACGCCGGCACCGCGCGGCTCGTCGTCGATGACCACGCATAATTCGACGATGCATCACTCGTTCTCGCATCACTTCACGCACCATGCGGCCGGCATCGTGGCCGGTTCGGCCGCCGCGGCCGCAGCGGCCGCGGCAGCGCAGAAGAAAAACGGCAAGGGCAAGAACGGCAAGTCCGGCAAAGGCGGCAAAGGCGGCAAGGGCGGCGGCTTCGGTCATGCGGGAGCGCACGGCGGCGGCGGCTGAGCCGGTCGCGTTCTGGGAGCACTTCGAAGGGCATCCGTACGCGCTGCCCGACCCCGTCGTGCTGGACGCGGCGGAGATCGACGCGATTCGCGCCGCAGCGCGCGACGCGTGGTCGGTATTCGCGCGCGTCGCAGAGCTGTTGCGCGCACTGCCGGACGACGGCTTGGAGGCGCTGGGGATTCCCGCGGCGGCGTTCGGCGTCGTCCGCATGCGCGACCTGCGCGCCGGGGAGACGCTGGTCGGGCGGTTCGACTTTCTGCGCGAGAACGGCGCGTACCGTGTCGTCGAGCTGAACGCGGAGACGCCGTTCTTCATCGTGGAGTCGTTTGTGGAGAACGGGTTGCGCGTGCGCGCACGCGGGTTGCGCGATCCGAACGAGGACGAGCGCGCGCGGCTCGGCGAGGCGCTCGCTGCGGCGGTGCAGCCGCTCGGCGCGGACGCGCGGGTCGGCGTCGTGGCGACGAACGTCTACCGCGAAGACGTCGGGACGGCGTGCTTCTTGCGCGATCTGCTGGCCGAGCGAATCGAGGCCGAGGTGGTGTTCGTTCCGGTGCACGAGCTGGCCGTCGAGGACGGCGTCGTGCTGGATGCGCGCGGGCCGCTCGACGTGCTGTACCGGTGCTATCCGCTGGAGCACTTCGCTGCCGATCCCGGCGGGCCGGCGCTGTTCGACGCGGTCGCGCGCGGTGCGTGCCGGCTGCTGAATCCGCCCTCGGCGCTGTTGCTGCAGTCCAAAGCCGCGCAAGCGCTGATCTGGGGACTGTACGAGCGCGGCGAGTTCTTTGGCGAGGCGGAGCGCGCCGCGATCGCGCGCACGTTCTTGCCCACGTATCTCGATCGCCCCGACGACGGTGCGGCGTACGTGCGCAAGCCGGTGCTGGGACGCGAGGGGATCGGCGTCGCGATCCTCGACGGCGCCGGCGCGGAGGTCGCGCACGGCGAGCGGGCCGTTCCGGCGATCGCCGAGCAGCCGGTCGTGTACCAGCGCTACGTCCGTGCGCCGCGGCGCCGCGTGCGCCGCGCCGACGGCCTCGAGGTGGACGGCGAGGAGCTGACGACGTGCTTCGTCGTCGCCGGCCGGCCCAGCGCGGTCGGGATGCGGATCGGCGGGCCGGTGACCGATTCGTGGAGCTATTTCGCGCCGGTCGGTGTTCGATGATCTTGGTGTTCGATCCGTACTGGCTGGCCAAGCCGTTCCTGCATTGCCTCGATCCGGAGGACGCTCACGAGCTGACGCTGCGCGCGCTCGAAGCGAACGTCGTGCCGTGGCAGCCGCGCGGCGACGATCCGGTGCTCGCGACGACGCTGTTCGGGCGCGCGCTGCCGAACCCGGTCGGGTTGGCGGCGGGGTTCGACAAGAACGCGCGCGTCTACGAGCGGATGGGGATGCACGGGTTTGGGTTCGTGGAGGTCGGCGGCGTTACGCCGCTGCCGCAAGCCGGCAATCCGCGCCCGCGCGTCTTCCGGCTGCCCGAAGACGGCGCGGTGATCAACCGGCTCGGCTTTCCGAACGAAGGCGCTTCAGCGATCGAAGCGCGCTTGAAGCGCAAGGGGCGTACCGACGGCATCGGGCTCGGCATCAACTTAGCGTCGAACGCCGAGAGCGCCGATCCGGCCGACGACTTCGTGCAGCTTGCGCGCACGTTCGCGCGTTACGCGGACTATCTGACGCTGGACGTCTCGTGCCCGAACACCGCGAACGGCCTGGTGTTTCTCGATCCCGTGCGGCTCTCCAATCTGCTCGTGCGGTTGGCGGCGGTCGAATGGGAATCAGCGCGTCCCGCACTGGTCGCGAAGCTCTCGCCCGACGTCGACGACGTGCTGCTGCAGCGGCTCGTCGCGACGCTGCTCGACGCGCGCATCGACGGGATCATTGTGGCGAACACGACGCGCGCGCGGGCGGCCGATCTGCGCAGCGCGCACGCGAGCGAAGCCGGCGGGCTTTCGGGGACGCCGCTCTTCGCGCCTTCGACCGCGCTGCTGGCGCGCGTGCGCGAGCTGAGCGGCGGAACGGTGCCGCTGATCGGCGTCGGCGGGATCGCGAGCGGCGCCGACGCGTACGCGAAGGTTCGCGCCGGCGCGAGCGCGGTACAGCTCTACACCGGATTGATTTATGCCGGCACGGGGCTCATCACGCGGATCAAGCGCGAGCTCGCGGCGCTGCTGCGGCGCGACGGGTTCGCCTCGGTCGCGGAGGCGGCGTCGGCCGTCGCGGCGCCGGCTACTTGACGCCGCGGAAGAGGAACGAGCCGCCGATCTTGTGCGCCATCACGTGGATGTCGCCGCGCATCGAGCGCAGGTCGCCGTCCAGCGAACGCATCGCGCCGGAGACCGTGCGCAGCTGACGGTCCATGTCGCCGAGCTTCGACTGCGTCGTGCCGAGCTGGATCAGTGCCGTTTCGAGATGCGCGTTCGTCGCGTCGAGCTTCGCGTTCGTGCCGTCGAGGGTGAGCTGGCATCCCGGCGAGCCGGCGGTCGGCGGTGTCCAGTCGCCGCTGCATCGGGGTCAGGCGGTCGAGCTTGCGGCTGATGTCGTCGAGCGCATTGAGCTTCTGGCCCATCGCGGTGAGCTGGCCGTTCATCGTGTGCAGGTTCGAGAGCGCGTCGACCGTCGCAGCTGAGGCCGCCGCCAAGACTGCGGCTGCCGCCACCGCGGCGGTGAAGACGAGGGGCCGCTCGCGCCGTGCCGGGCGCTCTGCCGTTGCTACCATAATGTGGTATGGATGCCCGGGAACCGTGAAGGAAGGATGAAGAGCAGGCAGGCGCGCGCATCCGGCGGCTTGCCCGGTGTGTTATAGTACGTGCTGGTCCACTTCGGACTCGCTCGAGGGGCTGAGTAGTCTCGACGGGGAGATCCGTGGCCGACGTAAGCAGGCGGAGTTGTGAGCCCTCCTAAAACGATCACAAGCGTTTACACGCGAACAACGAATACGCTCTGGCTGCCTAACTTAAGTTAGCAACCACCGTCCGGAGGAGGTCGCCGAAGCCGTCCTCCAGGCGGTCAACAAGTTCGGCTAGGACGCGGAGACCGTTCCGAGAGGCGTCCGAAACTCAACCGGAACTGCGACGCGGCTGATTCCTGTACCGAGAAGCTGACGCGCCTAAGACAAAATCGGCACTGAGCCTGGAGAAAGCGGCGGTCCGGCTTTTC